>CAZRFG010000594.1:0-1501 GCA_964599205.1 uncultured Victivallaceae bacterium | reverse complement strand
CGACCGTCGGCCTCGGGATAGCGAGCCGGTCGCTGACGCTCTCTCGGCTCGGAGGGAAATAACGCACGATGTAGCTCCTGGCCACCCGCGACAACGGAGCGGTGAGAGTCAAAGGCGCAGTGCGCCCGCCCGGAGCGGGAACGGCGAGGCGCTGCCTCGCACACCGCCAAAGGGCTCCGCGCCCTTTGGAAACCGCGCAAGGGCGCGGCCCTTGACCGGGGTACTTTTGGCAACAACGCAGCAAACATTTTTGCCGGATAATACACAACAGAAGGTTCGACAATGGAAAACGGGTACGATTTTCTCAAGAAGATCGATCGCGAGCCGAGCAACCTCATCAAGGCACTGCAAGCCGTGCAAGGCCTCGAGGGCTATGTCTCCGACGACGCGATCCGGGCGGTAGCCAAGTATTTCTCCATCCCGGTAGTCGAGGTCGAGGGCGTCCTCAGCTTCTACGCCCAGTTCAAACGGATCAAACCGGGCAAATTCAAAATCGCCGTCTGCGACGGCACCGCCTGCCATATCAAAGGAGCCGTCCTGATCGGCGAATGGATCGGCGCCGAACTCGGCATCAAACCCGGCGAAACCGACTCCGCCGGACACTTTTCGCTCGAAACCGTCGCCTGTCTGGGCTGCTGCAGCCTCGCTCCGGTGATGAGCGTCAACGGCCGCGTCTACGGCAAACTCGACCGCAAGGAAACCATCAAAATTTTGAAGGAGTACCGCGGCAAATGAACAACGCCATCACCAAAATCCGGGTCGGCACCGCCTCCTGCGGCATCGCCGCCGGAGCCGAGGCCATACTTCAGGCCCTCCGCGCCGCCGCGCCCCAACTCGCGGTCGAAGAGACCGGTTGCATCGGCCACTGCTACGCCGAGCCGTTGGTCGAAGCCGTGCTCAACGACGGCTCCAGCGTCTTCTATTCCCAGGTCAAAGCCGACGCCAAATCGATCGACAACATCCTCACCCTCGGCGCCGACCGCCGCTTCGAAATTCCCGCCGGCCGCAAGTCGCGGGAAATGATCAAAGTCCTCGCCCTCGCCGGCCGGGTCAACCCGGTCTCCTGCGAAGACTACATCGCCCACGGCGGCTACGAAGGGCTCCAGAAGGCCCTCGCCATGCCCCCCGAAAAAGTGGTCGACGAAGTCAAGCTCTCCGGCCTCCGCGGCCGCGGCGGCGGCGGTTTTCCGACCGGCATGAAGTGGAGCTTCCTCGCCGCCAAACAGACGCCGGAAAAGATCCTGATCTGCAACGCCGACGAGGGCGACCCCGGCGCGTTCATGGACCGTTCGCTGATGGAAAGCGTGCCGCACCAGATGCTCGAGGGGATGCTGATCGCCGCCTACGCGACCGGCGCGACCAAGCTCTTCATCTACTGCCGCGCCGAATACCCGATGGCGATCAAGCACCTCAAAATCGCCATTGAACAGATTTACGAACGCGGCTTCAACATGATCCGCGGCCGCGCCCTGGAGATCATCATCAAGGAAGGCGCGGGGGC
>CAZRFG010000593.1:0-1503 GCA_964599205.1 uncultured Victivallaceae bacterium | reverse complement strand
GCGAGGTCGGCAGCCGCGTCACGAAGTGACCGGCGAACGACATCGAGCGAAGCAGGGCGGCCGTCGCCATCGGGATACCGGGCCGGTCGCCGCCGCTCTCACGGCTTGAGGGTGGAGAGGTTTCGCACGGAGGCACGGAGGGTGTCTGACCAAATCGGCGGGGGGGGATGCCGGTCGCGGCACCCGCGACAACGGAGCGGTGCGGCCGGCCCTTGACTTTGAACATCGCGCGACAAATATAGGACACCGAATCACAGATGAAAAAACGAATCAGCATCGTCACCAGCTGCTTCAACGAAGCCGAAAATCTGCCGGAACTCTACGAGCGGCTCCACAAGGTCTTCGCCACGCTGCCGGAATACGACTTTGAAATCATCGTGGCCGACAACCTCTCGACCGACGGCAGCCGGGACATCCTGCGCGCCCTCGCGGCCAAGGACAAGAACTTCAAAGTTCTCCTCAACGCCAACAACTTCGGCCACATCCGCTCGCCCTACAACGCGCTCCTTCACGCCAAAGGCGACGCCGCTATCGCGATGTGCTCCGACCTTCAGGATCCGCCGGAAATGCTGCCGGAACTGATCGCCGCCTGGGAAGCGGGCAACAAAGTGGTCTGCGCGGTCAAGCCCGCCAGCAAGGAAAACGCGCTGATTTTTTTCATCCGCAGCTGGTACTACAAACTGCTCACCCGTTTCTCGGAGACGCCGCAGGTGCGCAATTTCTACGGCTTCGGACTTTATGACCGGCAATTCCTCGACGCGTTGAAAAGTTACCACGAGCCCTACCCCTATTTCCGGGGACTGATCGGCGAAATCGGCTTCCCCCGTACCGAAATCGTCTTTCTCCAGGACGTGCGCAAACACGGCCGGACCAAAAACAACTTCTTCACGCTGTACGACATGGCGATGACCGGTTTCGTCAACCATACCAAACTGCCGCTCCGGCTGGCGGTCTTCTGCGGCTTCATGTTGGCCGTGCTGAGTTTGCTGATCGCCCTCGGCTACCTCGTCTACAAGCTGGCTTACTGGAACACCTTTTCACTCGGCCTCGCCCCGCTGGTAATCGGACTCTTTTTCTTTTCGGCCATCCAGCTGATCTTCATCGGCATCATCGGCGAATACCTCGGCGCGATCTGGACCCAGGTCAAAAACCGGCCGCTGGCGATTGTCGAGGAAAAAATCAATTTTGACGGAGACGAGGATTGATGGATGCTCCGCTGCTCGAAGTCGAACACCTGAAAGTATATTAACCGATCCGCGGCGGACTTTTCGGGCCCAAGCGCTTCGTGCGCGCGGTCGACGACGTCAGTTTCACCATCAAACGCGGCGAAATCGTCGGCCTGGTCGGCGAATCCGGCTGCGGCAAGAGCTCGCTCGGCCGCGCCATCGTCCGGCTGGAAAAACCGACCGCCGGACGGATCGTGCTCAACGGAGTCGATCTCGCCACCCTCTCCGGCGAAACTTTGCGCCGCAAGCGCAAAGAATTCCAGATGATCTTCCAGGA
>CAZRFG010000592.1:0-1510 GCA_964599205.1 uncultured Victivallaceae bacterium | reverse complement strand
AAACCGTGCCGTCGTCCCAGGCGAACTACTGTTATTCGGCGGTCAAACCCGACGGTGACGGCAACCATGCGTTGTTCGTCAAGGATAACAACGAGCAGAACGAAACCGGGCTCACCATCAGCGTGCCCGCCCGGGAGAAATTGAATTATACGCTCGAACTCGACGCCAAAGCCGCGAGTCTCGAGAAAGGCTCCGGCGCGTTCATGCAGATCCGGTTCCTGCCGTCGCAGCAGTTTTCCTATCGGGAAATCGTGCCCGGTGACGGACGCTACCGGGCCAATGAACTCAGCGCGATCGCTCCCGACGGGACGGTGGCGATCGAGATCTATCTTTATACCCACCGCTTGACCAAGCCGGATCTGGTGATCGACAATGTCCGGCTTGCGGGGGAAGCCGTGGGCAGCGCCGCCGGCTACCGGACTTTCGTACGCGAGCTCTGTCTCGACACCGATCTGGTCAAAGACGGCAAACCGGCGATCACCGTGGTCACTCCGGCCTCCGGCGAATTCGCCGCCCAGGCGGCGGCCATCGTCAAGGCGGTCAAGGACAAGACCGGGGTCGAGCTTCCGGTGCGCGACGACCGCGCCGGATTCGCCGAAAATACCTCGAAATTGACGGAAAATCTGCTGCTCCTCGGCAACCGCAACAACAACCGCGGTATTTCCAGTTTGTACAACCGCCATTTTGTGATTCTCGACCTCGCCTATCCCGGCGAAGGCGGCAGCGTGGTGCGCAGTTTGCACAATCCTTTCGGCGACGGCCACAACGTCATTTTCGCCGGCGGCAGCGACGCGGCGGGGACGGCCCAGGCGGTTGAGCGGCTGGCGACCGTGATCCGGTCGCAGCCGGATGCGGGCGGTCAGCTCAAGGTCGGCCGTCTCGCCGATATTGTGCTCGGGAAAAATCTGAAATTGCCGGAGAGCGCGGAAAAGGCGGTGCTGGTCGAAGCATCGCCGCTCTACGGCAGTTACGGTTATTTCGGCTGGAATATCCTCAGCAAAAATATGGCGCTCTACTACCTGACCGGCGACGAGAAGTACGCCCGCGAGTTCCTGCGGCTGGCCTTCCCCGACGCCGCCGCGAGCAAATACATCGATGACGTCGACAAAGAGTTCATCGAACTCAAAAACGATCCCCTGGCAGGACCCTATCACTACAACGGCAGCATGATGATCCTCTACTGGGACCTGATCGAGGAGAGCCCGGTCTTCAGCGACGCCGACCGGGAGAAAATCGTCGCCGCCTTTTTCCGTCAGCTCGGACATTGGGAGAAGGGCCCTTATCATATCTTTTCCTATGCCGAACCGGCGGAGAAGATCGGCGACCGCCACGCGTTGTGGGAGGCGCTCTGCACGTACGCGCTGTGCCGCTATCTCAACTGCCACTATCCGACGCCGCAAACCGGCAAGGCGCTGAAGTGCGTCAAGAATTTTTTCGCCCCGCTGGAAAGCAAAGACGCTTTTTTCGACGACAACGGCAGTTTATTCTGGTTCAATACGTCGATCGCCCC
>CAZRFG010000591.1:0-1519 GCA_964599205.1 uncultured Victivallaceae bacterium | reverse complement strand
TTATGGCGCCTGGTAGGCGTCGGGCCCGCCCCTCTTCCGGAACTCCCGGTAAAACACCAAGCCCACCACTCCCGTCACCGTACAGAATATACACCCTAACAAAAACGTATAACAGTACCGGTGTTCACTCCAATCCAGAAATAATCCCACCCCCGGCACCGTCACCATATACAACACCGATCCGATAATCCCCCCCGCCGAGCCCAGCGTGGCAAAATTCCCCCTCGGCAACAACCGCTGCAACAACGACGCCGAGCCCGTCACATAAATTCCCCCCAATATCGTGTTGATCACAAAAAAGGTGAGAAACGTCCCCTCATCCTTCACCAGCCAATACCCGAACGCCGACGACACCGCATACGCAAACATCGTCGCAATCGCCACCCGCAACGGATGAAATTTGTCCGCCAGCACCCCCAGCGGCCACGACAGCACCAGCGACACCGTGTACGTCAGCGCAATCGCCTTGCCGTAATGATCGATCGGCACCCCCAGACTCTGCGCATAAAAAAGACTGTAACAAGTCACCGGCGACATCGACATTCCCGCCAGCGCGGTAAAGGCGAACAGCAAAAGATAATACGGCTTGGCATAAGCCTCGCGCAGATACTCCCGGATCGCCGCCAGCCGCCCGCTTCCCGCCACCGGCTCCGGCGGCGGATACTCCCCCTCCTTGACCTTGAGACACATGATGGTGAAGCCGATGCCGTAAATCAGCGCGATGCCGACAAACAGCCAGTCGAAGTGGGTCGCCGCAAAGCCGAGCAAAAAGTAGTTGAACAAAATCCCCGCCAGCAGACTCAACGCCCGGAACAACCCGTAAAACCGCCCCAGCAGCGGCTGCGGCACCACATCGTTGACCAGTGCGCCGAAAAGGGTTCCGGCAATCACCGTGGCGAATTCGAAAACCGTCCAGAAAAGTCCCAGCAAAATCAGGATGGTCGGATCGGCGGCGAAACCGGTTTGACCCGCGATCCAGCGGCCGATGGCCGGGCTGGCGGCGAGTCCCGCCATCGCCCCCGCCGCCACCGGCGTGGTGTAGAGCAAATAGGGAATGCGCCGTCCCCAGCGGCTGCGGCAGCGGTCGGAGCGGTAGGCGACCACCGGGCCGAGGAAGATGCCGAGCGCGGCGGGGAGCGACATGATGAAAATGCCGTTCATGGTATCGGACGCGCCGTGAGTTTTGAACAGCAATTGGACGATCTGGAAAACCGAGCGTTCCTTGAGCGACCAGGCGAAGTCGCCGAAGAGCAGGAGAAAGAAAAGCGTGACCAGCCCGCTCAAGGTGTAGGTCAGCGTGCCGACCGTCCAGACCCGGGCCGGTGAATGCGGTGATGAATTCATGGTTCCTCGTTTTGTGTCAAGATAATCCGGTCAAGGGCACCCGCCCTTGCGGCCGCACCGCGGCTCTGACTCTCACCGCTCCGTTGTCGCGGGTGGCCAGGGGCGGCATCCAACGTACTTCGGTCAAGGGCCGCGCCCTTGCGCGGAGTCAAGAGGGCGCGGAGCCCTCTTGTGG
>CAZRFG010000590.1:0-1522 GCA_964599205.1 uncultured Victivallaceae bacterium | reverse complement strand
CCCCGTGCGTCAGCCGATAACAGAACGTCGACACAAAAGAATTGTAATTCGGCCGGCCGAACGGTCCGAAGACGTTCGGAATCACGCAGCCGGTGAATTTGCCGCCGCTCCGTTTTGCCCATTCGGCCAGCATACGGCGGCCTTCGCGCTTGCTCGCGCCGTAGAGGTTGTCGCGCTCCTCCTGGGTCGAACTCGAAAAGAGCACATGGGGCGTGACTTTCTCCGTCTCCATCGCCTCGATCAACTGTCGGACCAGCCGGATGTTGGTGTCGTAAATTACCTGCGGATCGGGATCGCGGTTCAACGCCGCCAGATGCACAATCACGTCGCAACGTCGGACGAAGCCGCGCAACGCCGCGTTGTCGGCGAAAAATTCATCCGCGAAAGGCACCCGCTCAAACTCGTCGCAGCGGGTTTCCAGCAGATTGTAGAGATGGGTGCCGACGAAACCCGCCTGGCCGGTAATGCCGATTCTGATCATCGTAAATGGTCTTTCCGCTTCAGCAGCCGCCTTCGAGGCCGAGGTCTTCGCGAATCAACTGGAGCTTCAGCAGCAGCGTTTTCATGCCCTCGACGTCGAGCCGGGTGGTGTTGTGTGAGTTGTAGGTGTCCACTTCGCGAATCCGCCCCGAGCCCTCGTTGAAATACTTGTCGTAGTTGAGGTCACGCGTGTCGCAGGGAATCCGGTAATAGTCGCCCATGTCCTCGGATTTCGCCATCTCCTCGCGGGTGACCAGCGTTTCATACAGTTTTTCGCCGTGGCGGGTGCCGATTACCTTGAGCTCGGTGTCGGTATGGTAAAGTTCTTTCAACGCCTGCGCCAGGGTCGGCAGCGTGGCGGCGGGCGCCTTCTGGACAAAGAGGTCGCCGTTTTCGCCGTGTTTCCATGCGTAGATCACCAGATCCACCGCATCGTCGAGGGTCATCATGAAACGGGTCATTTCGGGATCGGTAACGGTGAGCGGCTTGCCGGCTTTTATCTGCTCGATCCAGAGCGGGATTACCGAACCGCGCGAAGCCATCACGTTGCCGTAGCGGGTACAGCAGATGGTGGTTTTTGCATTTTTGCCGAGGGCGCGGCCGCGGGCGATGGCGACCTTTTCCATCATCGCTTTGGAAATCCCCATCGCGTTGATCGGATAAGCCGCTTTGTCGGTCGAGAGGACAACCATGTTTTTAACCTGGTGCGCCACCGCCGATTCCACCACGTTGTTCGCTCCGAGGACATTGGTCTGCACCGCCTGGAGCGGAAAGAATTCGCAGCTCGGCACCTGTTTCAGAGCGGCGGCGTGGAAGATGTAATCGACTCCCTCCATCGCGCTGTCGACGCTCTGCCGGTCGCGTACGTCGCCGATGTAGAATTTGACTTTGGCATGCTGCAGCGAGTGGCGCATATCGTCCTGCTTTTTCTCATCGCGGCTGAAAATCCGGATCTCCTTGAAATCGGAATCCAGGAACCGCCGCAGTACGGCGTTGCCGAAACTGCCGGTGCCGCCGGTAATCAACAATATTTTGTCTTTGA
>CAZRFG010000589.1:0-1523 GCA_964599205.1 uncultured Victivallaceae bacterium | reverse complement strand
CGGTCCCAGGCCATGATGGAATTGGCCTTGTGGACGCTCAGCACCGGCATGCTGTTTTCATTTTCGATCTCTTCGAGGAAGACCTTGACTTTGTCGCCGCGCGAAATCGCTTCCCAGTTCGGGAATTCGTTGGCGGGGACGAAGCCTTCGGCCTTGTAGCCGATATCGATCAAAGCGCCGTCGGTGCGCTTTTCGGCCACCACGCCGTCGAGGATGGTGCCGGGCACGAATTCCTTCTTGGCGGCAGTGACTCCGGTCAGGAGTTCTTCCATGGTGGGCATGTTTTCGAAATCGACGAAACTACTCGATTCGACGTCCTGGGTTCTCAGTTTTTTTGCCATTTGGTTGTTGTTGATTCTGTTTTTTGTCGGGTTGATTGATTTTTTACCGGCGGCCCCGATGCCATTCGCGGCCTCGCGCCCGCCACAACAATTAGTAAATTTAAAATACTATGGGTTCACGAAGTTTACAAATTTTTTTCCGGGAAAATGCCGTTTTTCCGGCTATTTCGGTCATCGAACAGGGGCGCGGGTGACGATGCTGCGGAAATATGACGGCCTGGAAGCATCAATCTACGGCGTCGCCGCCGGACCGGCGCTCGCCTCAGCTTGAGCCGGAAGCGGTCCGAACAGCGCTTCGGCGAGTTCGCCGAAGGGTTCGCTGTGGCAGACGTTCGCTCTTCGGACAAAATACGTTCGGATCGCGGCGGCGCGCTCCGCCGGCGGCAGAATGATGTGATCGGCGCGTTCAAAAAATTCCTTCAGCATGAGTTCTTCACTGTCGCCGAGCAGCTCCAGGTGATGCCCGGCAAGCCGATGTTCGGCCTGATGCCATGCGATATTTCCGATCAGAATCATGATGGCACACCAGAACAGCAATACGGTCAGTTTGCAGGGCCGGCCGCGAAGTTTGTATTCCGCAATTCCGGCGGCGGACAGCAGTACGAAAAGAGCCCGGTTCCAGCGGTCGGACATGGGGCTTGGCAGGACGGACTGGCGATAAGCCTCGAATTCCGGCGACGCTACATTGGTCTGCATGCGGCGGATGGCGACGGCGAAATCGGACGACTGCTCCACTTCCTGAGCCAGAACCGCAAAGAAATGCCGGCGGTAGCGATGGACCGGCTCAGGCCCGAAAGCCCCGGCAAAGGCCCCGAAAAAAGTGGTCGCCAACCAGACACCGCCCAGTGCAATCAATGCCAACCCCCAGCGTATATACCAGCGTCGGAATGCAAGCATTCCCCAGATGGCGAAAAAGCCTATCGCCAGCAGCAAGGTCATCAGGATGACCCCCTCCGTTGGACTCTCCATAAATCCCCCCGACTGCAGTCTGGATATCGCATTCTCTTGAGAAAATATCGCAACCGAACCGATTTTGCAAGCAATGTCGTCGAGGAAATAAGCGGAATTTCGCCGCCGGGGTTGAAAAATCGGGAATCGGCGTTACCGTTATGGAGGAGGCAAAAAAGATGGGGAACGTGACGATTGTTTTTTCCGACCGGGTATGGTTTGGACTGCTGTTGA
>CAZRFG010000588.1:0-1524 GCA_964599205.1 uncultured Victivallaceae bacterium | reverse complement strand
GCGTGGATCAAAAGTTCGGTATAGGGGGCGCGTTTGGCCGGCGGCAGGTTCTGGAGGTCGGAGATCAGCTCGGCGTAAAGGCGGCCCAGATCGAGCGCCCGGATCCGGCCGTCGAGGAAACGGCTGTCGAGCGGATTTAAATTCGCCGCGGTCCGGTAGTAAAAGGCGGCGTTGCGGTAGCGCTTCGCTTTTTCGCTGAGTTCGCCCAGCTTGGCCAGTACGGTCTGATTGTTGGGATCGGCGCTGAAGCATTCGATCAGCTGTTTTTCGGCGCGGTTGAAGTCGCCTTTGTCGTAGCTTTCAATCGCCCGGCGGTATTTTCTGACCCGGCGCTGGTCCTTGATGGCAAAATAGGCAAAGACGGCGGCCACGGCCAGAGCCATGGCTGTCGAGAAACCGAAAACGAGGTATTTGATTCGTTTCGATCGGGTTTTTGGGGGCCGGTTCGGGTAGGTCATGAGTCATTTCCCGGCGGGAACGCCAATTGTGCCGGCATTGGCGAGTACGGATGATATCCGGCAGGATTGAGCCGTAAATGCCGGAGGTCCGCGGCGGCAGGGGCCGGACGCGGCGGGGTCGCCCGGCGTCCGGGAGCCTTGCGGCCGGATTCATCCCGGCGGGCCGGCGCAGGAAACGCGGCGGCGACCGCGAGGATCGTCTCCGCGATAACCATAGTCATACAAATACTCTCCGGTGGATGCTTCAGTCCTGCTTCGCCGCCGCGGCCTGGGCGGCTTTTTTCCGCTTCAGCGCGATGGCGCCGAGGGTGCCTCCGCCGAGGAGCAGCGCCGCCAGGACGCCGGGCAGCGGCTGGCCGGCCGGCGGCGGCGGATTGGGACCGTGATAGGCGCCGCCGTTGATCTGAATCTTGAAGGTGTCGTTGATCGAGCCGTTGGAGACGTTGAGATAAGTCAGCTCCACGTTCTTTTCGGTCAGCGAAAGCTGCTTGTAGACCGAGTTGCCGGCTTCGACGAAGAAGTCGACTTTGGCCCCGGTGGTGAAGTCGCCGAGGTCGAACTTTTTGCCTTTGGCATCGTCGATCTCAAAGGACTGGGTCCGGGTGGTGCCGTCGGCGTTGGTCACGGTATAGCCGAATTTGTCATAGTTTTTGAAGAACGAATTGTCGGTGACATGGATGCTCAGCGACATGTTTTCATTGACCTTGACGCCGTCCGGCTGGATTTCGTACTGATATGCCGCGAACAAAGAAAAGGTCAATACGGCAAATGCGAGCGATAGTACAATCTTTTTCATGGTTGCTGCCTTTCATTGACACCTGTTTTCGACATCTGCAGTTCGCGGGTTCGGGCGCCGAGGTGGCGGCGGCGCAACGGCGAAAAGGCAGATTGCGTGACTCCGTATTCCGGCTGCCGTTTGGGGGGGCTTGCAGCAAAATGGCCGGGACATACAGATATGACAAAATCCAAGCCGAGGGTGACCGGATGTATTGTCTTTTTCCTCCAAGATATAATATAGTATATTTTTACATCAAAGCAACTCCGGGATGCAAAAAAATTGGTATTT
>CAZRFG010000587.1:0-1525 GCA_964599205.1 uncultured Victivallaceae bacterium | reverse complement strand
GATTTTCCGGCAGTTTGCCGAGCGACATTTTGCGGTTGGCGGCAAGCAGCGTGTCCTCGGCGATTGCGGAGTCGCCTTTGAGGCGGCGCGGATTGGGCGAATCGAGCAGATTCTCGCCGAGCAGGAATTCACCGTTGTGCTCGATCCTGAGCAGCGCCAGAATGGTGGGGGCAAGGTCAAAGGTCTTGCCGTGCTCATCCAGCACTCCCCGGGTGTCGGCGTTGAGGGCAAAGGTGATCAGCCTCCGCCGCGGATTGGTCAACAGGATCGGCGAGATCGCCGAGGTGCGCGACAGATGGTCGCTGGTGGCGACCAGCACGGTATCCTTCCAGGCCGGACTCTTCTTCAGATGTTCGACGAAATTGCCGAAATGCTGGTCGGTGGCGTGGATCGCGGTGAGGATCTGCAAGTCGGGTTGCCCTTTGCGGTGATAGACCGGACCGTTCGGCTCGACAAAGCCGCTCGGATTGTGGCCGTCGATGGTCAGCACGGTCAAGGCAAAGGGTTGCTCCGCGGCGGCAAGCTCGTCGAAACGTTTGGCGGCGAATTCGAAAAGACGGCGGTCGCGCATGCCCCATTGTTCCTTGTCGATCTCTTCCGGCGGCAGCAGTTTTTCGGCAAAAAGCGCCTCATCATAACGCTCCTGGGCGAGGAAGACGTTGGTGCCGGCGAAATTGGGATTGTGACCGAGCATGAACGACTGGTAGTACCCGGCGAGGTGGAGCAAATAAGGCACCGTCGCGAGGTCGTCGCCGAGGGTGACGTCGTAGCCGTGGGCGCCGCCCTCATCATGTTCGTTGGCCCGCAGCAGATGGGCGTCGCAGAAGATGCTGCCGGTCATCGAAGCGAAAATCCCGGCCAGCGTGAAATTGCCGTGGCGCGGCTGCTCGATATTGGTGAAACGGAGCGCTTCTTCGTCGAGCAGCCGTTTGATATTCGGCATCAGATCCGGGAAATTTTTCTGGTCGAGGTAGCCGTTTTCGAAGCTTTCGAGGTAGACCATCACCAGATTTTTGCCGGGTTTGGCATAGAGCCGGCAGCGCGGGAAGCGCGGCACTTTGATGCCGTATTCCTGGAGTTTTGCCGGATCGAGCTTGGTGACTTCGGCGGCGTGCCTGACCCGCTGATGCATCCGGATCGCGGCGTAGAGCCCGCCCTCAGGCAGGAACAGCAGCGCGGCGCCGATTGCCAGCGCCAAACCGGCGGAGCGGGTCGGCGGCCGGGCCGGAAATTTCTGCCACAGCCCGACGAAAATCGAGACCGTCGCCGCCACCCAGGCGAAAGCCCCCGCGAGATGGAAGCCGAAGCCGCCGAGCCCGTAGCGGATGGTGCTGATATTGAAGTGATAATAAAACTCGAAATCGAACGGCCGCCCGGCCAGGAAAAAGCTGGCCATGTCGAAGAGACTGAAAATGAACCACCCCGCAAGGAAAAGATTGGCCAGGGTGTTTTTGAGTTTCGGCCCGCCGAGCGGGAATCGCCGGATCGAGAAAAAGACCAGCATCGCTCCGAGCGTGGTGCCGAA
>CAZRFG010000586.1:0-1526 GCA_964599205.1 uncultured Victivallaceae bacterium | reverse complement strand
TTCGCATTTGGCGCAACCCGAGCCGTAAATTTGAATTTTCATCGTCATCACCCCAGATAAATAAAGTTGAGAAGCCAGCCGCACAAGGTAAAAAACACCAGTAGATAAACCGCGAAAACCGCCAGCATTTTCGTCGTCATCACTTTTTTGAGCATGATGAATTCGGGAACGCTCGCCGCCGCGGTGGCAAGCATGAAGGCAAAGGCGGTGCCGACCGGCAATCCCTTCTCGATCAGCGCCCCCGCCACCGGAATCACCCCGGTCGCATTGGCGTAGGTCGGAATCCCGATCGCCACCGCCAGCGGCACGCTCCACCATTGGCCGCCGCCGAGATGCTGCCGGATGAATTCGTCCGGCACGAAACCGTGGAGCATCGCCCCCAGCGCGATCCCGGCGATCACCCAGAGCCAGATCGATTTGAGAATGTCCTTGACTTCATCAAGGGCATAGCGGTGGCGAAAGGGCCAATCCACTTTGACCGGTTTCGCTGCCGCCGCTTCGCCGGAAGCGCAACAGCAGGGCTTGACCGGGGCAACCGGACGCAGCCAGCGCTCCGCCCCGATCGCGTCAAAGAAAATGCCGCCGACAAATCCCGCCGCCAAGCCGAAGCTCACGTAAATTCCGGTCAGTCCCCACCCCACCATCCCGCCCAGCATCGCCACCGCCGCCTCGTTGACCATCGGCGAGGTGATCAAAAAGGCCATCGCCATTCCGACCGGCAGCCCCGCCGCGGAAAAACCGAGGAAGAGCGGGATGCTCGAGCACGAACAGAACGGCGTCACCGCGCCCAGCAGCGCCGCCAGCGCGTATCCGGCGAACCGGTTGCGCCCGGCGAGAAACGAGCGGATTTTCTCGACCGGAAGCCCCGCTCGCACCAGGCCGATGCAGTAGATCATCAGCGCCAGCAGCACGAAAATTTTGGCCGTGTCCTCGATGAAAAAATGCACCCCGCCGCTCCATTTGGAAGCCGGGTCCATCTGCAGCAATCCGAAAGTCACCGCATCCGCCAGTTTTTTGAACAAATCCATCATTCCCTCAAAGTTCGTCGCAAAGCGCCGGGATATCAGACCCTGAAATCCGCCGGCGCCGGGCGATCATTTTGTTAAAAGACCAAATATCAGGCAAAAAATTATTTCCGCTCCTTCAGACAGTCGAGCATCCCGAGAATACACGGACAGACCAGCCGGTAAAAAACCTGCTTGCCGCGCTTGTCGTCGGCGATCACCCCGGCCTGCTTCAGCACCGCGAGGTGCTGCGAAATGGTCGAAAAATCCGCCCCCACCGCCTCGACGAATTCGCAGACGCAATGCTCGCCGTCAGCCAGCTGCCGGACGATCCAGAGCCGGGTCGGGTGCCCCAGCGCCTTGAACACCGCGGCTTCCTCCCGGCAGCAATTTTTGTCGTACTCCCGCATGACCGATCCTTTGGTTATTTGGCAATATAACATAATGTCATATCCGCCAAAAAGCAAGTCCGCGCGGGACCTCCGAGGGTAAAAAAAGCCCCGGACGATTTGCCGTCCGGGG
>CAZRFG010000585.1:0-1533 GCA_964599205.1 uncultured Victivallaceae bacterium | reverse complement strand
GGCCCAGAGCGCGGCCTTGCCGAGCCGGCTGTGGCCGATGACGGCGAGGCGGGAGGCGTCGACGAGTGTTTCGCGTTCGAGTGCGTCGGCGAGGCGACTCAGCCCCCAGGCCCAGGCGCCGAGCGCGCCGAAATTGCGGTGGTAGTCGTTTTTGAGTTCTTCAAGCATGATTTCGCAATCCGGACGCAATTCATCGGGCGTGTGAAAAAGCGTAAAAATACTTTGTCGCGCACCATCGAGGTTGTCAGGATAAATTTCACCATAGGCGGCGGTGGCGACGGCATAGCCATGCTTAATGAGATCACAGTAGCACATGCGTTCGTTGTGGGAATTGTGCGGCTGCGAATTGGCGGCGATGCTGTGCCAGCGCCACGGCATGTCGCCGGGAGCGCGGGTCGGACGGATGTCAGTGTCGGGTCCGGCAGCCTGATTGCCCTCGAAATTGAGCTGAACGAACACCGGTGGCGGTGCTGCGGCATTTCTGGGAACATACAGGAGCATGTCAAAATTGAAACTGCGCGCATTGTTCATTCGGCAATAAATCCGGCATTCTTTGCGGACGGCGAGTCCGCCGAGCGCGTCGTCGCGTTGAGCGAGCAACCGGACCTCCAACGCATCGGGCGGCGGCGGCATTTCGCCGTAGAAGCAATCCTTGAACGTTTGGAGTATCTCCGGCCGTTGCCGCTCCCACTCCGCGCGGGAGTCGGGCAGCGGCGGCAGCCGGTAAGCTCCGACGTGGGATTCATCGGTATTCATGCGCCGATAAAGTTCTTCGCTCCAAAAATTCGTACCACATTCGTAAGCACGGCACAGATCGTCGCATTTCGGAATGCGCGGCGCGTCTTCCTCCGTCGTATCCTGGCATACATTTATCATAAAAACTACTTGGCCTCACGCAGTTCCACGTGATCGACCCACGCCGTACCGTCAGTCCCGTTATCGAGCATCATGTCGAGATAATGGGTGAACGGGGCATCCGGGGCGCGGCGGCTTTCCGCCGCGGTTTTCACCCGCCACGAAAAGCGGGTCCACGGCAGATCGCCGCGCAGCGAAACCCGCGGTAGCCAGCAGTTTTCACTGCCATATTCGCCCCAATGCATCCGGAACCCGCCGTTGGTGGTTTGCCCGACCTTTTCCATACGGAGAAACAGACTCAGTTCGTATTCAGTGCCGGGTTTGAGTTTGAAGCGCTGAACCACGCTGCGATTGACCGCGCTGCTGAGTTTGAACGAGCCGCCGCCGGTAAGATATATCTGCTCGTCGCGGTCCAGAATTTTTCCGCCGTACCAATTGCCGAGCCAGCGCGCGTCGCGGACCGGTTTTTCCGCATCGCCGCAGTCGAGCAGCGACGGATTGGAGTCGGCAACCAGTGACACGACGCCCCAGCGTTCGGGTTCGGCGATGCGCACTCGGAGGAATGGACACCAGACGTAGCACTCGGGGGCGGCGCCGCGCCGCACCCGGTTGCGCATGAAGTTGATCGGGAAATTGTCGGCGGCAACCGGCGTCATCGCGGCGCGCGGCACCCGGATT
>CAZRFG010000584.1:0-1535 GCA_964599205.1 uncultured Victivallaceae bacterium | reverse complement strand
CATGCTCAAGGGGGCGAAAGTGGCGGCGTTATCCGGGATCGCCAGTCCGGCGGGGTTCGAGCGTTTCATCGAGTCGCTGGGGGCGACCATCGTGGCGCGCGAGCAGTACGCCGACCATCACCGCTACACCGAGCAGGAGATCATCGACTTTGTCAACGTGGCCAAGGAAGCGGAGGCGGATTTCATCGTCACCACCGAAAAGGACGCGGTGCGGATTCCGAAGCTTGACCGGCGCGATGTTCCCATGTACTTTTTGCGGATTGAGATTGACATCTTGAGCGGCCGCGAGAGTTTCGACCAGTGTATTTCACGAATTTGTTTCATATAAAGTCAAGCAAAGGAGCGGGAGATGAGCAATTTGCAGGAGCGCTTCAAGGCCCATTTCGGGCGTCCGGCGGCGATTGTGGCGCGGGCGCCGGGGCGGCTGGAGATTCTGGGCAACCACACCGACTACAATCAGGGCTTCGTGCTGAGCTGTGCGGTGAGCCAGGACACCACGGTGCTGCTGGCGCCGGTGCCGGGGCGGGTGTGCCGGTTGAAGGATTTCCGGGACGGCAGCGAGCGGACTTTTGACCTCGACCATGTGGATGAGCCGATCAAGCGCGACTGGGCGAATTACGTCAAGGGGGTGATCGTCGAGTTGAAGAAGCGGGGCCGGACGATCGGCGGCTTTGATGCGGCGGTTTACTCGACGGTGCCGTTGTCGGCGGGAATGTCGAGTTCGGCGGCGCTGGAGACGGCGTTCGGCTTTGCTTTCGGCAAGGCGTTTGACATTGAGATGCCGCCGGCGGACTGGGCGCGGGTAGGGCAGGGGGTGGAGAACTTTTATCTCGGTTTGAAGACCGGGCTGCTGGATCAGTTCAGTTCGATTTTCGGGCGGGCGAATTCATTGATTCTGTCCGATTTCCGCACGGTGGAGGTGTTGCGTAATGTGACCTTGCCGCCGGGGTATGCGATTGTGGTGATCAACTCGATGGTCAAGCACAATCTGGTGGATTCGGAGTACAACGTCCGGCGTCACGACTGTGAGAGTGCGGCAGCGAAGCTGGCGAAGATATATCCCGGGGTTTCGACGTTGCGGGATGTTTCGGTGGTGCAACTGGATGCGGCCAAGGCGGAATTGGATTTGCGCGAGTATCGCCGGGCGGCGCATGTGGTGGGGGAATGTGACCGGGTGAAGCGGGCGACGGCGTGTCTGGATGCGGGGGATGTGGCGGGATTCGGCGCGTTGTGGTGGGAGTCGCACGAATCGAGCCGGGTGAATTTTGAGAACAGCACGCCGGAGTTGGATTACCTGGTGGAGTTGTCGAAGTCGGTGCCGGGGTGTTTGGGGAGCCGGTTGTCGGGCGGGGGGTTCGGCGGGATTTCGATTCATTTGGTGGAGGATGCCGCGGCGGAGGAATATGGCAAGCGGGTGGCGGCGGCGTACAAGTTGAAGTTCAAGGTGGAGCCGGAGGTGATTCGCTGTGCGATCGGCGAAGGCGCCCGCGTCACCGAGCTGATCTGAAAAAATAAAAAAAGCGCCGCAGGCTCAA
>CAZRFG010000583.1:0-1540 GCA_964599205.1 uncultured Victivallaceae bacterium | reverse complement strand
TAGTAGGCCGGATTGCCGTAGATGACCACCGCCGGGAACCCGGCCATCCGGGCCATCGGCAGCGTGTATTCGAGGAGCGCACCGCCGATGCCGTGACGCTGAAAATCCGGCGTCACCGCAAGCGGGCCGAAGGTGACGACTTCGAGCGTGCTCCCGTCCGCACGCCGGATGGCGGCGCGGGCGAAGTAGACGCAGCCGCGAATTTTGCCGTTGAGTTCGGCGACGAAGCTCAGTTCGGAGAGGAAAGCCGCGTGCTGCCGCAGCCGGTTGGTCAGGAGATGCTCGTCGCAGCCGGGACGGTAGACGTCCCAGAAGGCGTCGCGGACGAGGTTTTCGACATAATGATATTCGGCGGGACTTTCTTTGCGAATCGTAATCATGGTTGTTTCTTCCATTTTTCAGGGCTTTGCATCAATATAACATCTTAAAAAATTTCGACAAGCTTGCGCAGGGGCAAAACCGGAATGCGATCCGGCGAACAGGAAACGACAGGCGGCGAGGCGCGCAATCGACGCGCCTTCCGGAAGGCAGGCAAGAAATGAAAATAAAAAAATATGCATCGTAATCTCCATAACAGACCACGGCCGGAAGCAAAAGCCGCCGACCGGATTGAACCGTCAAACGGACCCGAAGGCCCGCCAGACCATGTCTGTTACGCAATCACCCGCATATCTCCTGAAATCGAATGCAAGCAAACAATAGCGCCGAAATTGCGGAGGTCAAGCCGTCCCGACCGATTCCCGCAATCATTGCCATCGCAACGCACCCCGTCAGCGCTTCCCGGCCTTGAGCTCGCGGACCGCGGCGACCACCGCTTCGGCCTGATACTTGAGCTCTTCCGCGGTCAGGGGATAGAGCGGCAAGTGGGTGTATTCGCGGTAGAACATCCGCTCGGTGACCGGACAGGTGGCGGCGATCGCCTCCTCGTCGTAGCCTAGGTCTTTCATCACTTTGAAGCGGTACATCGGGCCGAAGTGGGTGATGTTGGTAAGGCCCTTCGCCTTGAGCCTGGCCGCCAGCTGCTGAATGTCGCCCCCGACCACCGCCGGATCGATCCGGAGGAGATAGAGGTGGTGGGTGCCGAAGGTCTCGGCGGTGTCCGGCTTCTCGACCAGGATCCCCGGCTCGCGGCCCAGAACTTCATTCATATATTCGGCGGCATGGCGGCGGGTCGCGATGATTTGGTCAAGGCGGCGGAGCTGGAGCAGCAGACCGAGCGCGGTAAGCTCGGTCGCCGAATGGTTGCCGGCGATCCGGAGCGAGCCGTCGAGCGCGGTCAAGGGCGAAATATCGTACAGCCAGTCCTTGATCCTGCGGCTGAAGTCGAGCCCGAGGAAACGCGCCTTGGCCAGCTGTTCGCCGCATTCGGGGCGGTTGGTAAGAAGCACCCCGCCTTCGCCGAAGGAGTTGATGTTTTTGACCTCGTGGAGCGAAAAACCGCCGAAGTCGCCGATTGCACCGAGTTTGCGGCCGCGGTACGCTCCCCCCATGCCGTGGGCGGCGTCCTCCATCACCAGCAAGCCGTGCTTGCGGACGAGCT
>CAZRFG010000582.1:0-1556 GCA_964599205.1 uncultured Victivallaceae bacterium | reverse complement strand
ACGCTCGCTCCGGACGCGATTTCGCCGTCCACGGTCACCAGTTTTAGCTCGTTCCCGACCTTCGCCGCCAGCAGCATGCCCTGCGACTCGATGCCGCGAATCTTCGCCGGCTTGAGGTTCGCCACAATCACGATCGTCCGGCCCACCATCGACTCCGGCGTGTAATACAGCGCCACCCCCGCCACCAGCTGCCGGGTCTCCGCGCCGACCTCGATCGACAGCTTCAGCAGCTTGTCCGCCCCCGGAATCTTCTCCGCCGCCAACACCTTGGCGGTTTTGAGCTGAGTCCGGAAAAATTCGTCGATCGTCACCACATCCGCCACATTGGTCGCGACTTCCGCCGCCTTGGGCGGATTCGCCGCGGCCTTGGCCGGTTTTTCCGCTTTCGCCGGTTCTTCGTCGTTCACAATCCGCGGGAAAAGGCCGCCAAGGTTGCACACCTTGCGCCCCGCCGAGACCGGACTGCGGTCGAGCTCGCTCAGCTTGAGCGCCGCCAGTTCCTCCGGCGTGTACCCGAGCGATTTACCCAGCTCGGCCATTTTGGCCGGCATCACCGGGGTCAGCAGCACCGCCACTTTGCGCAAGGCTTCGGCGGCGGTAAAGAGCACGGTATTGAGCTTCGCCGTCTCGCCTTTTTTGGCCAGCGTCCACGGCGCGGTTTTCTCGAGGTAACGGTTGCCGGCGCGCACCGCGTTCATCGCCGCGGCGAGGCCCTGGTCGAGCTTCATCCCGGTGATCGCCGCGGTCATCGCCGCGATCGCATCGGTGACCGCGGCGTTGAGGGCGTCCTCTTCGCCGGTGCTTTCGCCCGGGGCCGGAATCGTCCCCGCCGCGTTGCGCTCGGTCATGTTGATCACCCGGTTGAGCAAGTTGCCGAGGTCGTTGGCGAGATCGCTGTTGTAGCGGATCACGAAGTTCTCCTCGGTGAACGAGGCGTCCTGCCCCGGCGACATTTCGGCGAGAAGGTAGTAGCGGAAGGCATCCACCCCGTAGCGCTCGATCATCTCCATCGGATTGACCACGTTGCCGAGCGACTTGCTCATTTTGGTCGAGCCGGTGAGCCACCAGCCGTGGGCGAAAACCGTTCGCGGCAGCGGGAGATTCATCGCTTTGAGCATGGTCGGCCAGTAAACGGTGTGGGTGGTGAGAATGTCCTTGCCGATCAAATGGTAGGAGGCCGGCCACCACGTCTCAAAAAGCTTGTCGTCATTGAGGTAGCCGACCCCGGAAATATAGTTGATCAAGGCGTCGAACCACACGTAGCAGACGTAGTCGCGGTCGAACGGCAGCTCGATCCCCCAGGCCAGGCGCGACTTGGGACGGCTGATGCAGAGGTCGCCGAGCTCCTTTTTGAGGAAGCCGAGCGTCTCATTGGCCCGGAACGACGGCAGAATGAAGTCGGGATGGGTCTCGATATACTCGATCAGCCACTCGCGGTACTTGCCCATCCGGAAAAAGTAGTTCGACTCGAGGATTTCGCTCACCTCGCGTCCGCACTCCGGGCATTTGCCGTCGGCGAGGTCCTTTTCGGTGAAGAAACGCTCGTCGCCGACGCA
>CAZRFG010000581.1:0-1560 GCA_964599205.1 uncultured Victivallaceae bacterium | reverse complement strand
GAGATACCGCTCGTATCCGCAGAACAGCTCGTCCGCCCCGTCGCCGGAAAGCGCCACCTTCACCTCGGACGCGGCGAATTCCGACAGCAGCGCGGTCGGCAGGATCGAGGCGTCGGCATAGGGTTCGCCGCAGTGCGCCGCCATTTTTTCCACCAGCGAAAAGTCTTCTGCGTCAACCACCGCTTTGCGCTGGACGAGTCCGCCGCGGATATTGCGGTTGATCGCGTCGGCGGCTTTGGCGGCATACGGGCGCTCGTCGTATCTCGCGTTGCTGAATCCGATGGTGTAGGCGCAGGTTTTGTCGGGGTGTCGTTTCTCCGCAGCGATCGCGGTGATGATGGTCGAATCGACGCCGCCCGACAGGAAGGTTCCGAGCGGAACGTCGGCCATCAGGCGGCGTTCGACCGCCTTCTCCACCAGTCGCCGCAGCTCGCGGGCGGCCGCGTCGAAGGGTTCGGTGATCTTCAGCGAAAAATCCAGGTGCCAGTAGGCGCGGATCGAAGTCGTCCCCTCGGCGAGCCGGAATTCGAGCTGGTGCCCCGGCGCGAGTTTGTGCACGTTGCGGTAGATGGTTCCCGGCCCCGGCACGTACTGGAACGAAAGGTAGTCGCTCACCGCGTTGACATCGAACTCCGCCGGCATGGCGGGATGACGCCGGAGCGCGGAGAATTCGCTGGCGAACACCAGCGTCCCCCCGGCCATGAAGTAGACCAGCGGTTTCTGGCCCATGCGGTCGCGGGCGAGCAGCACACGGCGGGTGTTGCGGTTGTAGACGGCGAAGGCGAACATCCCTTCGAGCATATGGACGAATTCGTTGCCGAGCTCTTCGTAAAGGTGGACGATGACCTCGGTGTCGCTCTCGGTGTGGAAACGGTGGCCGCGTTCCTGGAGGACGTCGCGCAGCGCTTTGAAATTGTAGATTTCGCCGTTGAAGACGGCGATGACGCTGCCGTCCTCGTTGGCCATCGGCTGGGCGCCGCCCGCGAGGTCGATGATCGAGAGCCGGCGGTGGCCGAGCGCGACGTCGGCGTCAAGATAGGTGCCGGAGGCGTCGGGACCCCGGTGGACAAGGGTTTCGCTCATTGCGGCGATGAGTTTCCCCGCAGCCGGATCGGCGTGGTGATTGATGATTCCGGCGATTCCGCACATGCTGCCCGGTTCTCCATAAAAAGGTGGTGTCAAAATGTATTGTTTATCGGTATAATATACCCGGGAATGGGGGCATTTCAAGTTGACTTCTCTTTTTCGGGGCGGTATATTGAGTGCCATGCTGGATGAATTGAACATACTCGCGCGGCTGCTGCCTTCGCTGCCGCGGAACGCCGGAGTGGTGACCGGTCCGGGCGACGATTGCGCGGCGCTGGCGTGGACCGGCGGCCGGGTGCTGCTGGCCGCGGTCGATCAGGTGGTGGGCGATGTGCACTACTGCCGCGACGCGACTCCGCCGGAGGCGGCCGGGCGCAAGCTGATGTGCCGGAACCTGAGCGACATCGCCGCGATGGGCGGGGTTCCCCGCTGGGCGCTGCTGGCCGTCGCCGCCGGAGGGCGCGACGCGGAATG
>CAZRFG010000580.1:0-1561 GCA_964599205.1 uncultured Victivallaceae bacterium | reverse complement strand
AGAAAGAAACCGCAGCCGACGGTCGGCTTTTTTCAAAAAGTTTTGTCTTCTCCCCCGTTTCGCTGCGGGTGCGGTCAGCGGGTCAAATCCGGCAGTTGACGATGCCGGTGGTGATGAGGGTGCACCACAGGAGTGAGAGGGCCAGCCATAAGGTTGTGCCCAGCACCACTGGTTTGAGGCCGAGTTCGCGGAGTTTCTCCCGGCTCAGGTTGGCGCCGATCAGGAACAGGGTGAGGATCATCAGATACTGGGAGAGTTCCTTGAGGCTCCGGCCGGTTTCGGCCAGTTCCGGGACGAAGTGGACCAGGGCGGCGGCGGCGAGGAAGCCGGGGATGAAGTACGGGATTTTGAGTTTGAGTTTGCGTTTCCCGGTGTTTTCGGCCGCTTGGCGGGGACCGGCGACGAAGAGTGAGAGATAGAGCGTCACCGGGATGATCCAGAGGGCGCGTGCGAGTTTGACGGCGGTGCCCACTTCGAGT
Source organism: uncultured Victivallaceae bacterium (assembly GCA_964599205.1). Classification (GTDB taxonomy): domain Bacteria; phylum Verrucomicrobiota; class Lentisphaeria; order Victivallales; family Victivallaceae; genus JAVBUI01. The sequence goes on along the minus strand of CAZRFG010000580.1, from coordinate 1,082 downwards.
GCGGTGCGGCCGTAGGCCATGGTCGAGCCCACCACCGAACTGGTGTCGTGGATCGCCAGCGCCGACCAGAGTCCGAACTGGGTTTCGCTCATTCCGAGCCGGTGTCCGACCGCCGGGAACAGCAGCAGCGCCGCGGCGTTGAGGGTGAACACGGTCGCCGAGGCGATTGCGATATCGTGTTCGCGCGCTTTCAGGGCCGGGGCGGCGGCGGCGATCGCGCTGCCGCCGCAGATTGAGGTGCCGACTCCGATCAGCCAGGTGGCGTCGCGTCCCAGCCCGAGCTTTTTGCCGAGCCAGAGCGCGCCGCCGATGCCGAGCACGATTCCGCTCAGGGTGTAGAAAATGCCGCCCGCACCCGCCCGCAGCACGGCGCCGAGATTCATGCCGAAGCCCATCAGGACGATCGCCGCCGCCAGCAGCTGAGAGGTCAGTTTGCCGGTCGCGCCGGCAAATGGACTGCCGAGCGTAACCGCGAACAGCACTCCGGCGATCACCGCCACCCCCGGCGCCCAGTGGGCCAGGACCGGGAAAAAACATGGCCCCGCCGTCAGCATCGCCGCCGTTGTCAGAAAAAACACTTTCCGTCGCATTTGAAGACTCCCTGGTTGGTTTTTGCAATGGAGTCAATATAATGCAACGGATTGATAATTAGAAATAATTTGACATTATATATTTATAAGCATATATTATAAATGGACCAAAAATGAGGCAGATCGTGATCGATCCGAAATTCAAAATTTTTCAGATGGTGTGGGAGTTGCGGAGCTTTTCGGCGGCGGCGGCGATGCTCGGGATGAGCCAGCCCAACGCCACTCAGCAGTTGAAGAGGCTGGAGGAAGAACTCGGGGTGAAGCTGCTTGATCGCGACAGCCGCTCGATTGAACTGACCGCGGCGGGCAAGCTGTTGCTGCGGGAGCTGGCCGGGCTCGACGCAGCGGCCGATCACCTCCGGCTCAAACTCGCCGGACTGAAGACCGGCAGCCGCCACTTTGCCATCGGGGGCACGCTGACCGCCGGGAGTTACGTCCTCCCCGCGCTGATCGCCAGTTTTATGGCCGAGAACCGCAAGATCGCGCTTCACC
>CAZRFG010000579.1:0-1561 GCA_964599205.1 uncultured Victivallaceae bacterium | reverse complement strand
TCGACCCGGTGATCGGCCGCGACGAGGAGATCCGCCGGGTGATTCAGATTTTGTCGCGCCGGACCAAGAACAATCCGGTGCTGATCGGCGAACCCGGGGTCGGCAAAACCGCGATCGTCGAAGGGCTGGCCCGCCGGATCGTTCGCGGCGACGTGCCCGAAAACCTCAAGAACCGGCAGCTTTGCGCGCTCGACATGGGGGCCCTGATCGCCGGGGCCAAGTTCCGCGGGGAATTTGAAGAGCGTTTGAAGGCGGTGCTGAAGGAAGTCACCGGGGCGGAAGGCAAAATCATCCTCTTCATCGACGAATTGCACACCGTGGTGGGCGCGGGCGCCGCCGAGGGCGCGATGGACGCCGGCAACCTGTTGAAACCGATGCTGGCCCGGGGCGAACTCCACTGCATCGGCGCGACCACGCTTGACGAATACCGCAAGTATATCGAAAAGGACGCCGCGCTGGAACGCCGCTTCCAGTCGGTGCTGGTCCAGCCGCCGTCGGTCGAGGACACCATCTCGATCCTGCGCGGGCTCAAGGAACGCTATGAAATCCACCACGGGGTGAAGTTGCGCGACAGCGCCCTGATCGCCGCCGCGGTGCTGTCGGACAAGTACATCGCCGACCGCTTCCTGCCCGACAAGGCGATCGACCTGATCGACGAGGCCGCCGCTTCGCTGCGGACCGAAATCGACAGCTCGCCGGTCGAACTTGACGAAAACGAACGCCGGGTGATGCAGTTGGAAATCGAAATCACCGGCCTCAAAAAGGAACAGGATCCGGCCGCCGTCAAGCGCCGCGAAGCGCTTGAAGCCGAAGCCGCCGAACTCAAAGCCGAGGGCAGCGCGCTGCGCGCCCGCTGGGAAAATGAGAAGAGCGCGATCAGCCAGCTCCGGCTGCTCCGCGAATCGCTCGACATGGCCCGCACCAAGCTGGAAAAAGCCGAACGCGAATACCAGCTCGACAAGGCCGCCGAACTCCGGCACGGCACCATTCCGGGCATCGAGCGCCAGATTCGCGAAGCCGAGGACGCGCTGCGCGCCGATTCCAAGAGTCGGATGCTCAAGGAAGAGGTCGACGACGAGGATATCGCCGCGATCGTCAGCCGCTGGACCCACATTCCGGTCAGCAAGCTGGTCGAGAGCGAAAAGGCCAAACTGCTCCGGCTCGCCGACACCCTCCATCTGCGGGTGGTCGGGCAGGAGGAAGCGGTGACCGCGGTTTCCGACGCGGTGCTGCGGGCGCGGGCCAATCTGCAGGACCCGAACCGGCCGATTGCTTCGTTCATCTTCCTCGGCCCGACCGGGGTGGGCAAGACCGAACTTGCACGGGCGCTGGCCGAAGACCTCTTCGACGACGAGCGCGCGATGATCCGGATCGACATGTCCGAGTATATGGAGAAATTCAGCGTCTCGCGCCTGGTCGGCGCGCCTCCCGGATACGTCGGGTACGAGGAAGGCGGGCAGTTGACCGAAGCGGTCCGCCGCCGCCCGTACTCGGTGGTGCTGTTCGACGAAATTGAAAAGGCGCACAGCGATGTCTTCAACATCCTGCTGCAGATCCTCGA
>CAZRFG010000578.1:0-1576 GCA_964599205.1 uncultured Victivallaceae bacterium | reverse complement strand
CGGTCTGGGTGAAGGGCTGGCCCGCCCAGATTTCGGAATTGGCCATCGCGCTGGCATGGCCGTCGGCCCAGGAGAGCGACATGGTTTTGTAATCGTCATGCCGTCCGCCGATAAAGGTGGAGCCGTAAGCACAGTCATAGAGCACCGAAGGCTGGGCGGTCGAGGTCATCGCCAGGTCGGCGGATTCGCCGATCACGATCGTCCGCGACGGCTGGACCACGAATTTGCGCCCGATCCAGACTCCGCCGCTGGTCCGGTAGCCCATGTACAAATTCGTTTTGTAGTAGGAATACGCATAACCGCCGCCGTAGTGCGACGTATTGTATTTGTCGGTCAGGTCCATATTGAGCTGGGATGCCGTGGTCATTCTTTCATTCATCCAGTCGGGACAGAGAAACGCTCCGGTGCAGAGCATTTTTTTCTTGTCAATGAAAGTGCCGCTGCCGACCATACCGGAGGCGGAGGAAGTCAAATAAGGCAGGATCTGCAGTTTCCAGTTGGCGTTGCTGAAGTTGTCGCCGGCGACCGGAAAGCTTCCGAAAATCGGATAAAAACCACTTTCGCCGAGATACTGCTGGGTGGCGATGCCGAGCTGGCGCATATTGCCGAGGCACTTGGTTTTCTTGGCCGACTCGCGCGCTTTGTTGAGCGCGGGCAACAGCATCGAAGCCAAGATGGCGATGATCGCGATGACCACCAGAAGTTCAATCAGAGTGAAAAAACGGCATTTTTTCATGAGGTTTTTCCTTTCGCTGCGGTTGTTGCAATCTTTCTTTTCTGCTATCCCGGCAATATTATAGCAAAAAAGGGAGCGGCGAACAATGGTCGCGTTAAAAAAAAACAACCGAAATTGATTCAATCTGTTCCGCGCTGATCCAGGAAAGCACAAAAGCGCATCGATACACAATTGCAAAGTATTCAATTCAAATAGTTTGGATTGATCCAAGTCAAACCCGGCAGAGCTTTCCGCAAATTCCGATGCACCTCGTCCCCAGCTCCGGCTCCGTCAGCCGCCGGCGGAGTTCGCCAAAGGTGATTTCGCCCATCCGCCGCCAATCCACGCTGATGGTCGGAAACCGGAAAAAATCGGGATCGAGAAACTGCTTGCCGTCGACCCCGAGCACCATGTAGTCATCCGCCAGCGCGGTGCCGCGCGTCTGCCGGTATTCGGCCGCCGCATTCTGCAGCCAGTGGTCGGAGGTGAAGAAATATCCGCAATCGTCCTCGTAGGCAAAAGGATCCTGGGGATAGCCGAGCTGGATTTCACAGCGCCCCCCGAGCGAGCGCCAGCGGCTTTCAAAGGCCTGCGCCCGGGCGACGAAAATCGGCTTGGGGCTGGAGTAGACCCTGACTTTGCGGAACACCCGGGGCGATTCGGCGAAATACTGCGCCGCCGTCACCGCCATGTCGGCAATGTCGATGTTGACCGTCGAAATCAGGCCGTTCCAGCTGGAGGCGAACTGCAGCGCCGCCACCGGACAGGGCAGCAGCGGAAATTCGCGCAGGCAAACGTCGTATTCGCCGAAGAGCAGAATCCCGTCGGAGACGGCGGCGATCGCCTGCAGCTTTTCGGCGT
>CAZRFG010000577.1:0-1579 GCA_964599205.1 uncultured Victivallaceae bacterium | reverse complement strand
GCGGGATCAAGCTCGACATCGACGAAATTTTCGTCAGCGACGGCTCCAAGTGCGATGTGGCCAATATCCAGGAGCTTTTTTCGGTCAGGAGCACCGTCGCCATCGGCGACCCGGTCTACCCGGTCTACCGCGACAGCAACATCCTCGCCGGGCGCGGCAAGCATTTGCACTACATGCCCTGCCGCCGCGAGAACAACTTCAATCCCGAGCTGCCGTCGAGCCCGGTGGAACTGATCTATCTGTGCTCGCCCAACAACCCCACCGGTACGGCGATGGGGCGCCAAGAGCTCAAAGAGTTCGTCGACTACGCGCGCAAAAACGGCGCGGTGATCCTGTTTGACGGCGCTTACGAAGCCTATATCCAGGATGAGACTCTGCCCCACAGCATCTACGAGATTGAGGGCGCCGAGGAGGTGGCGATCGAATTCCGTTCGTTCTCCAAGAACGCCGGTTTCACCGGCACCCGCTGCGCCTACACCGTGGTGCCGAAGGCGCTGCCGGGCAAGCTCAACGATCTCTGGCGCCGCCGCCAGACCACCAAATTCAACGGCGTCTCCTACATCATCCAACGCGGCGCGGAAGCGGTCTACACCGAGCCTGGCCAACGACAAATTCGCGGCCAAATCGCCTATTATATGGAAAATGCCCGAATTATCCGTCGCAATCTGGCGGAAATGGGCTATAGTATATACGGCGGGGCCAACGCACCTTATCTGTGGTGGCAGATTCCCGGCACGATGCCGTCGGAAAAATTCTTCGACGCGCTGCTGGAGAATTGTCATGTAGTTGGAACGCCCGGCGCGGGCTTCGGAACATATGGAGAGGGCTATTTCCGGTTGACCGCCTTCGGCAACCGGGAACGGACGCTCGAAGCATTGGAGCGAATACGCACATGGAAAATCAGCTGAAAAATGAAATCGCGGTATTGAGGGAAATCAGTTCGGCAGTCGTTCACGAACGCAATATCGGAACGCTGCTGCAGAAAGTTCTCGAAGTCCTCAACAAACAAATGGGGATGCTGCGCGGCACTTTCACGCTCCGCCACGGCGACGTTTTTGAAATCGCCGCGTCGCACGGTTTGAGCGAGGAAGAGCGGAAACGCGGACGCTACAAGCTCGGCGAAGGGATCACCGGCTATGTCGCCGAAAGCGGGATCGCCCAGATGGTGCCGGATGTGGCCAAGGACAAACGCTTCCGCAACCTCACCGGTTCGCGCACCGGCGAAAAGGACATCGCTTTTTTGTGCGTGCCGATCTACTTCATGGAGAAGATCATCGGCACCTTGAGCATCGACCGCCGCGTCCAGCCGGGGGTCAAACTCGAGGAGGACTTGCGTTTCCTCGAGATCGTCGGCAACCTGACCGCCGAGGCGGTCAGCGTGGCCCGCACCGAATCCGAGGAAAAAGAGAGCTTGGTGCGCGAAAACCGCCAGCTCCGCGAAGCCCTCGAGGGTTCGGTCTCCCCGGGCAAACTGGTCGGCAACTGCCGCTCGATGCAGAAAGTTTACGAACTCATCCGGCAGGTCGCCCCGAGCAACGCCACGGTACTGATCCGGGGCAGTTCCGGCACCGGCAAGGAG
>CAZRFG010000576.1:0-1581 GCA_964599205.1 uncultured Victivallaceae bacterium | reverse complement strand
GGGTGCCGCCGGCGATCATCGTCGACGCATTGATTCAGGCGCGCAAGGCGGGCATTGACGTCGACGTGGACACACTGGAAGCGCACTATCTGGCCGGCGGCGACGTGAACCGGGTGGTGGCGGCGCTGGTGGCGGCGGACAAGGCCAACATGGACCTTTCGGTCCAGCGCGCGACCGCGATCGACCTCGCCGGGCGCAATGTGCTCGACGCGGTCAAGATGAGCGTCAACCCCAAGGTGATCGAAACCCCCGAAGTCGCGGCGGTGGCCAAGGACGGCATTCAGGTCAAAGCGATTGCGCGGGTGACGGTGCGCACCAATCTCAGCCGGTTGATCGGCGGCGCGGGCGAACAGACCATTCTGGCGCGCGTCGGCGAAGGCATCGTGACCACCATCGGTTCGACCGACCATCACAAGAGGGTGCTGGAAAATCCGGACCTGATCTCCAAAGTGGTGCTCTCCAAGGGGCTGGATTCCGGCACCGCCTTTGAAATTCTCTCCATCGACATCGCCGACATCGACGTCGGCAAAAACATCGGGGCCGAGCTTCAGATGGCGCAGGCCAATGCCGACAAGGATATCGCACAGGCCAAGGCCGAGGAACGCCGCGCCATGGCGATCGCGCTCGAACAGGAAATGAAGGCGCGCATCCGCGAAATGGAAGCCAACCTGGTTCAGGCCGACGCCGAAGTGCCGATGGCCATCGCCGAAGCGCTCAATTCGGGTTCGCTCGGCATTCTCGACTATTATCGGATGAAGAACATCATTGCCGACACCGACATGCGTCAGGCAATCGCCGGCGGCGACACCAAGGCGAAGGGCCGTTGAAGTGAAACTTGAAGATCTCATTCCGGTGGCGATCATTGTCGGCGGAGTGCTGGTGAAACTCCTCAGTTCGCTTCACAAGTCGGAAGACGACGCGACGCCGGACGGCGGCGCCGGGCGGACGGTGACGCTGGACGAATTGAAGGAAGTCATCCGGCGGCGGCGCGAAGGCGCGTCCGCGCCGGATGTTCCGGAAGCCGGGAATGCGGATACGGAGTTCGTTTCGCCGGTTCCATCGGAACCGGCGGAGGAAGCGGACGCCGCCGTGCCGGTTCGGCCGTTGGACCCGTCGGTCGATTCCGCAATCCTCGAAGAGCAGCGCAAACTCGCGGCGCTGGCGGCGCAGGCGGAACGGCAGGAGGCCGAAGGCCATTTTCAGCATGAAATGCCGGAGAATACCGAAGCCGAAGTCTATGCGGTGCGGGACCATGCGTCCGTCGAAGCGGCGGACTGGAGCCGGATATTGCCGGAATTTCTGCGGGATCATCCGCAAACCGCGATCGCGGCGGCGGAAATCCTGGCGCCGCCGGTGGCGTTGCGCCGTTGAATGCCCGAGTCCGGAGTATTGGTGAAAAATCGGTGTTTATCCACGATTTTCGATTGTATTTTCAGGGATTGACCGCTATATTGTGATACGTTTTTGTTCCTGAATGGCGGAAAAATCATGAAAAATGATGAATTAAAAGACATATTGCTGCAAAAACTCCTGCTTTACCCGCGTCTGTCGCGCCGGGAATTCCTCGAGCTTCACCCCTGC
>CAZRFG010000575.1:0-1582 GCA_964599205.1 uncultured Victivallaceae bacterium | reverse complement strand
CGCTGGACCACGCCCCCGTACGACGGGGGGCGGGATTGGCGCTTCGCGCTTTTTTCTTTTTTTGAGCCTGCGGCGCTTTTTTTATTTTTTAATTTTCTCGATCACGGCGGCGGTTTGGAGCAACTTCGCCTCCTCCATCGCCCCCGCCAGCAACTGCACCCCGACCGGCATCCCGGTCTCGGCATCCGTCCCCGCCGGCACGCTGATCCCGCAGTTCCCCGCCAGATTCAACGCAATCGTGAAAATATCCGACAAATACATCTCCAATGGATTGCTCTTCTCGCCAAACTTGAACGCCACATTCGGCGTCACCGGCGTCAACAATACATCGCAAACCTTCGCCGCTTCCTCAAAGTCGCGCCGGATCAACGTCCGCACCTTCTGCGCCCGCAAGTAATACGCATCGTAATACCCGCTCGACAACACATAGGTTCCCAGGAGAATCCGCCGCTTCACCTCGTCGCCGAACCCCGCGCCGCGCGATTTGAAGTAGGTATCCACCAAATCCCGCCCCTCGACCCGCGCTCCATACCGGATGCCGTCGAAACGGGCCAGATTCGCACTCGCCTCCGCCGTCGCAATGATGTAATACACCGCCACCGCATACTTGGTGTGCGGCAGCGACACGTCGACCAATTCCGCCCCCGCCGCCTTCACCGCGGCGATCGTATCCTTCATCACCCGGTCCACCGCCGGGGTCAGCCCGGACTGGAAATATTCCTTCGGCAAACCGATTTTGAGCCCCTTCAAATCCCCCGGAGCCTGGCGCACCGCGTCGGCGAAACCGCCGCACGACTGCGGCAGCGAGGTGCTGTCGGCCGGATCATGCCCGCCAATGGTATCAAGCAGAATCGCCGCATCCAATACATTCTGAGTCATCGGCCCGATCTGGTCGAGCGACGAGGCAAAGGCGATCAAACCGTAACGCGACACCCGTCCGTAAGTCGGCTTGAGCCCGGTGATCCCGCAAAAAGCCGCCGGCTGGCGGATCGAGCCCCCGGTGTCCGAACCCAGCGCCGCCGGTACGAACCGCGCCGCGGTCGCCGCCGCCGAACCGCCCGAGGAGCCCCCCGGCACCCGGCTGACGTCGAGCGGATTCGCGGTCTTCTGGATCGCACTGTTTTCACAGCTTGAGCCCATCGCAAATTCGTCCATATTGAGCCGTCCGAAAGGAATGAAACCGGCATTGCGCAGCTTCGCCACCACCGTGCTGTCGTACGGCGAAACCACCGGCGCGAGAATCTTCGACGCCGCGGTCAATGGTTCCCCTTTGGTCGCAATACAGTCCTTGATCCCGACCGGAATTCCGTCGTAGGAACTGAGCTCCTTCCCCGCCGCGCGGCGCGCGTCGGATTCTTTGGCCGCCTGCCGGACATGGTCGCGGTCGATCGCGAGGAAAGCCTTGATTTCGCCGTCGCGCTCGTCGACCCGGCGCAGGCACTCCTCGACCAGCACCGCCGAACTCAAACGCCCGGCGGCCAGCTCCGCCGCCAATTCGGCGATGGTAAATGGCATCGTAGTCATGTTCAATTCATCCCTTCGCCCGGCAGCACCTGCGGCACTTTGATGGTTTCACCGTTGA
>CAZRFG010000574.1:0-1583 GCA_964599205.1 uncultured Victivallaceae bacterium | reverse complement strand
GTCCCGAAATCGCTCCCGGCGAGGCGGAGAAACAGACCTTTCGGGCGACCGGAAGAACTTTTGCAATCAGCTCATGTATAAAATACTTTGTTTTTTGATAAAAAGCGAATCGGAGTGATTGAAAAATGCGGCTCCGGGATTACATTTTGTCCATCATGGATCAAGTCTTTGCGCAAATCGCGGCGGACCAGCCGCACCGGATCATCCTCTACCGGGCCAAAACGGCCTCGCGGTTCGGGAAAATCGTGATTTCCCCCAAGCCGGACGGCTACCAGCTGGAGAAGTTCACCGCCACCCAGACCTTTCATGAAAACATTGCAACCGAGGCGCTGGCGGCGACGCTGGCGGAACTTTTCGGCCGCGACTTCGCCCAGCTCGACGCCGAGGGGCGCGACTTCCACTGGTCGCTCCGCGAGACCGGAGAGGGCGCCCCTGCGCTCAAGCGCCGCCGCCGCGCCGCCGCCACGCCCCCTCCCCCGGCGGCGCACAACCGGCAGAAACGCTATCTTCTCCCCGACGGCGTCGCGATCGCCCCGCTGGTCGATCTCGGCGTCCTCGACGCGGCCGGGCGGGTGGTGCCTTCGAAATACGACAAATACCGCCAGATCAACCGCTTCCTGGAGTTCGTCGAAGACACCGTCAGAACCCGGCGGCCGGGCGACAAGCTCCGGGTGGTCGATTTCGGCTGCGGCAAGTCGTATCTCACTTTTGTCCTCTACTATTATCTCGTCGAAGTCCGCCGGTTCGACGCTGAAATCACCGGGCTCGACCTCAAAACCGAGGTGGTGGCGAACTGCAATCAGCTGGCGGCGAAGTACGGCTATCGCAACTTGCGCTTCCTGGTCGGCAACATCGCCGACTACGACGACGGCCAGGCCGCGCCCGAGATGATGATCACCCTCCACGCCTGCGACACCGCGACCGACTACGCGCTCTTTCACGCCATCCGGATGAACTGCGCGGTGATTCTGAGCGTGCCGTGCTGCCAGCACGAGTTGAATCAGCAGATTCACAGCGACCGCTTCGAGCTCCTGACCCGCTACGGCATCGTCAAGGAGCGGGTGGCGGCTTTGATGACCGATTCGCTGCGGGCGGCCTTTCTCGAGAGCCGCGGCTACCGGGTGCAGCTGCTGGAATTCGTCGAACTCGCCCACACCCCCAAGAATCTGCTGATCCGGGCCGAGAAACTCCCCTCCCCCAATCCGGCCGCCTGCGCCAACGCCAGCCGCATGGCCGACGCGCTGATGACTGAATTCGAGCTCGCGCCGACCTTGCACCGGTTGCTCGCCGAGCTTTGAACCGAAAATCCGGCGGCTTCGGCTTGAAAGCACCTGGAAAACGTTTATCGTATTGTGGAAAGCATCCCCAAACAGGAGTTGAGCATGAACAAACGATGGATCGGCTTTGTGAAAAGTGTCACGACGGCAATCGGCATCCTGGGAACATGCGCCGCCACGGCGGCGGAACCGGTCCGCTACCATGTCAATGCGGCGGCTCCCGCCGCCAAAGCCGATGGCCTCAGCTGGCAAACCGCCTTCCCGTCGCTCCAGAGCGCCCTCGCCGCCGCCAAAGCGGGGGATCAG
>CAZRFG010000573.1:0-1584 GCA_964599205.1 uncultured Victivallaceae bacterium | reverse complement strand
ACTATGGATTTCTTGTTTTCCAGTGATATGTTACCACGGAATCGAATCCGTAATTCTAACAAGAAGGGTGATATGAGAATCGATCTGGTGGAGCACTCCGACCTGGTGCGGGGAGTTGTCGAAGTGGAGGAGACGCCGGAAGGCGTTCGACCTAGGCGAATGACGGAAGAGGCGATCGAGTTCTACCGCGAACCGGATCGTTTCTACCGTCGGGCGCAGTACTGCAATGGCATCCGGATCGCTTTCGTCACCGACAGCGCTTTTGTTTCGATGCGTTTGATTCAGGGCGTGGTGGAGACGCCCCACGCCTATCAGGTCGACGTGCTGATCGACCGCTCCGAGTGCCACACCTACGGTCCGGACGAAGCCGAGCACGAATTCACTTTCACCATCGATCTCCCGCGCAGCGAAGACGGCGACCACGAGGTCGAAATCCTGCTGCCGCTGACCACCGAAGTATTGATCGGGGACCTTGAACTTGCCGACGGCGCGCTTTTTCGGCCGATTTACTGCAGCGACGAGCGGCTGATTTTTCTCGGCGACTCGATTACCGCCGGAGCGGCGGCGACTTCGCCGATGCGTTCCTACGCGGCCCAGCTGGCGGCCAACCTCGGCACCGACTACATCAACTGGAGCGTCGGCGGCGCCCGGCTCCAGTCCGAGCTGGCCCGGATGGCGATGGAGCTGGAGTGGCAGAAGGCGATCGTCGCCTACGGCGTCAACGACTTCGGCTTCAACGGCAGCGCGCCCGAGACCGGGGCCGAAATGACCAGATTCCTCAAGCACCTGACCCGGCGGCCGGGGGTCAGCATCAGCGTGATCACTCCGCTCTATTGGCCGGAGCGCGAAAACAAGCCCAATGAACAGGGCTTCACCCTCGAAGATTTCCGGCGCGAAATCGCCGCCGCGGCGGGAGCGTTCCGCGGCGTCCACGTGATCGACGGCCGCAAACTGGTTGCCAAAGACCGTAAATTTTTCGTCGAAGACGGCGTCCATCCCAACAACAAGGGGATGGCGGTGATCGCCGAAAATTTGTACAATCAAATCAACAAATCGCGATGAAACCAGAATTCGATCAGGAAGACGATCCCGCGATCAAGCTGCTGCTGGCCGAAACCGAGGAGCAAAGCCGGCGCGAGGAACGCGCCCGGCGCTTCAAAGTCGTGCTCCTGATCCTGATCGGGGCGGTGGTGCCGCTGCTGCTGATTTTGCTCGCGACCATTCTCTCCGCCTTCTCCGGGCAGGGGGGAACCTGGAGCAAAAGCCTGGTCGGCTTCGCGATTTTCGTCGGGATCGGCCTCCTGTTCATTTTCAGCTGGTACTTCGCCCACCGGGAGTGAAACCGGAATCCGGTCGGAGTCATGGATATCTTTTTTGAAAACGGCACCTTGCGAATCGAGGACGTCGCGCCGGAAACGCTTCCGGCGGAGCTGACCCGGCTCCTCAAATACGACGCCCGCTCGAAGCTTTACCGCGCCCGCGGCTGCGACTACGCGCCGCTGGTGCTCGGTTTGCTCGCCGCCAAAATCCCCCACCTTCGACACGTACTCCTCCGACGTGTACTGCGCGTCCACGATGAGCACG
>CAZRFG010000572.1:0-1589 GCA_964599205.1 uncultured Victivallaceae bacterium | reverse complement strand
TGGTGCCCCACCCCGATAGAGCTTCCGAACCTGACGGCCAAAACCATCGGCGAAGCCGCGGCCCAAGGCGATGCCGACGCGCTCGCGGTCTATGCCGAAAGCGGCCGCCGTCTCGGCGAAGGCCTTGCGGTTCTGATCGATCTCCTGAACCCGGAATGCATCGTCATCGGCAGCATTTTCAGCCGCTCCGAAAATCTGCTTCGGCCGGCGATGGAGGAGGCTTTGAGCCGGGAGGCTTTGCCGCAATCGCTCCGTGCCTGCCGGATCGTCCCGGCGCAGCTCGGAGAAGCGCTCGGCGACATCGCCAGCCTGGCCGTGGCGGCGGAATTCCATTGACGGCAACGCAAAAACGAAGGGCCAAATGTTATTTTATATAAGTGAATTATGACTTAATTATTCTCTTTTTTTCTTGCTTGCTTGGCCGCCCGGACGTAATTTGATGCACCCGGTGCCGGATAAAGAGTTTGCCCTGAAAATTTTCATCTCCGATTCAGCTTGCTTTGCTTCGAAAGAAGACAATATCTTTTTGATATGGCACCTGCGATAAGTTCCGATGCCGATCTTTATTTCTTCCGCGATCAGCGCGGGTTTGAGATCGATCTGCTGCTGGCCGACAACCGCAAACTCTATCCGTTTGAAATCAAGGCCGGTCAGACCTATTCCTCCGATTATGCTGCGAACTTGAAGATATTCGGCGAACGCTCGGACCGGATTCAGCCCGGGATGGTGGTGTATTTCGGCAACATTAGGCATGATCGCTTACGTCTTCAAAAAACGGCACGGAAAAGATGCCAGCGGCAAGCCGCGCATTGCCAAAACCTACAGCGCAACTTTTCAGCAGGATTGGATGCCGCGTCCGCGCACGGTCAATCTCGGGGTAACGGATAAACAGGTCGCCAACCAGCGATTGCAGGAGTTGATCCGCAATGAGGAACGGGCGCAATTCGGAGCCGTGCCCCGCAATATCAAGGAATATGCGGCGCTTCCGCTGGAACGGCATCTGCAAGATTTCCTGATGGCGGTTCGCTCGCTGGACCGCTCCGAAAAGCATCTCTACTATTTGGGATTTCATTGTCGGCAGATTATCGCGTTCTGCCATTGGCAGTATCCCAAGGATATTACCTTATGGGGCTTTGAACGGTGGCGCAATGCCTCGAACCTTTCCGCCAAGACCAAAAATCACTATCTCGGCGCACTGCGTGAATTCTGCCACTGGCTGGAACTTCATAACCGTCTGCTCGGTGATCCGCTGCGGGGTGTGAAAAAATTGTCGCTCTCCCGCGTGGAGCATCTGCGGCGGCAGTCGCTCACCGTTCCACAAATTGAGGCGCTGTTGAAGGTTCTGCCGTTCAAGCTTAAATGCATCGTTTCGCTGGCGTTATTTACCGGATTGCGGCGCGGGGAGATTTCCCGGCTGTGCTGGGAACATTTGACGCTTGAGGGCGGCACCCCGCAACTGGTCGCCCCCGGCAGCATCACCAAGAACGGGCAGAAAGCGGTGATTCCGCTGCATCACGATCTTGCCGTCCTGTTGTTGCAATATCGCGGGAAGAACCCGGGAACTTAGGTAAGTGTGTATATTGAGGCAC
>CAZRFG010000571.1:0-1602 GCA_964599205.1 uncultured Victivallaceae bacterium | reverse complement strand
TAAACGGACTTTATTTAGGGATAAGCCCTTAACGGACAAGCAGCGGCCGCAAATCCGGAAAGCACGCTCAAGACAAACGGGTTGTCATCCGCTATGTTCGTTACGTCCGTCCCGTTGAAACCCGAGTTGCCGAGAGGGGCGTTGCAATCGCGCGGTCAGGCCCTCACGCAAACCAGTTCGATGCCCGATTCCCGCAGTTTTGCCGCGCATTCTTCGGCGAGAGCCGAGTCGGTGACCAGCAGATCCACGTCGCCGGGCGCGGCGAAGCGCACAAAGGCGCGCACGTTGAATTTGCCGCTCTCGGCGACGATCGCCACCCGGCCGGCGATCGAAATGGACTTTTTCTCCAGATTCGACAGCCCCACGTCGGAGGTGTAGAACCCTTCCTCCGCGGACGCCCCGTCGCACCCGGAAACCAGCCAGTCCACGCGGTACTCCTCCAGATTCTTCTCCGCGACCGGTCCGATCAGGTCGAGCGAATCCGAACGCAATTCGCCGCCGAGCAGAATCACCCGGCAACCCGACCGGAAAAGCACCGAAGCCGCCGGCAGGGAATTGGTGATGACGGTCGGCCCCCGCCCCTTCCGGGTGGACAGCAGCTTGGCGAAAGCGTAACTGGTCGAACCCGCGCCGATGAAAATCGTTTCACACGGCATGATCCGGTGAAAAAGCGCCTCGGCGATCAGCCGCTTGGTCTCATTGAGCACGAAGGGCGCATTCGACGGCTCGTATTTCACCGGATAGGGAATGGCGCCGCCCTTGACCGGCACGAGAAGCCGCTGCGCTTCCAGCTCCCGGAAATCGCGCCGCAGCGTCATTTCCGTGACCCCCAGTTCACGGGCCGCCGATTTCAGATCGACCCGGCCGCGCTGAAGCATGGTCAAAATCTTTCTCTGCCGTTCATTCATTCGCCCATCTCCCTGTTTGCGGGATAATATAGCACCCTGAATGTTAAAAAACAACATCGCTTTTTCAGGTTTTCTCCGCCTTCCCCTTGAAATCGCTTACGCAATCCCTATATTGATAATAAAAAGAAATTCAACGTGTTATTTTTTAACAGAATCCGTCAGAAAGGAATTCCATCATGGGCAAATACAATCCCGCCCCCTACCGGCTCGACCTGGGCAAGATGCCGCACCTGGTCACTTCGACGATCCCCGGACCGAAAAGCCAGGCGCTGCACAGCCGGGCGGCCAAATACTATCGCGGACTCTCCGGACAGGTCAAGCTCTTCCCCGTCGCTTTCGAGAAGGGCGAAGGATGCATGCTCGAGGACGTGGACGGCAATCAATACATCGACTTCTCCAGCGGCATCTATGTGACCACCCTCGGCCACTGCCATCCGAAAATCTCCGAAGCGGTCGCCCACTACGCCAAGCAGTTGATGAACGCCCATGACTTCACCACCGAAATCAAGGTCCGGCTGCTGGAAAAAATGGCCGCCACCCTCCCCGGCGACCTCAAGTGTTTCCAGCTCTATGACTGCGGCACCGCCGCCGTCGAAGCGGGCCTGCGCACCTGCCGCGCCGCCACCGGCAAACATGAATTCGTCAGTTGCTACCAGGACTTCCACGGCAAGAGCGGCCACTCCATCGGCCTGGC
>CAZRFG010000570.1:0-1608 GCA_964599205.1 uncultured Victivallaceae bacterium | reverse complement strand
TTATCCGAAGCTGCCCCGGATCGACTTTCACTGCTCGGAATACTATGCCCGGCTGGTTCTTGATTCCCCGGCAGCGGCGAAAGCGACCGAATGACCATGCCCGCCTCCCGAAAACGACGCTGCTTGAGTTCGGTGAACTTCTCCTGACTGATAATGTTCTGGTCAGCCAGTTTTTTGAGCGACAGAAAACACCGCGGAAGCACCACGCTGTGGGTACGGGCAAAATTTTTGTCAAACGTGGTGCGCTGGGCAATCTCCTCGTTCAAACGCTCCAGGAAAGCGACCTGCGCCGGATTCGGACGAAGTGGAACCTGGATTGAAATCCCGCCATATTTTCCGCGGAAGAAAACGATTTCGAGCTTGCGATAACCGCGCCGGATGAATTGGCTGAAGTAAATCGGCAGGATGACCCCGAGCCCCATCAGAATCATCGCCACGAAAACAAGCCACTCGGGTTTGCCGCTGCTTTGACAGTACCTGAAAAAAGTCACGGTAGCGGTTGGCGCGAGGGGAATGGACAAGAGATAAAGCAGGTTTTTCCGCCATGCGCAATAGCGATACTCACGGTATTCGGGACAGGCATTGATCAGCTCCATCACAAACTCTTTTTCGCCGTTCGCATCGGGCACCGGCTTCCGGTAGATCAAGCGGCCCCGATTGAGCGTATATTCGCCGTCCAGAAACCGGCAACCGAGTTCAACTTCCATAATGAAATCCGATCGGGTTGCGTTCTTTATGGTTTGACAAGCAGAAATATCGGCGCAATTCAGCCGCCTCATCCGGAGTCGAAGCTCCGGCTTCGAGCGCATCCTCAAGCTGGAGGGCAATCTCTTCCGGCGAAAAATGCAACGGATACGCAAACGCACCGGCCGCCCGCCGCGCCAGATCCGCAGCAAAGGCTTCCGCTTCCTGCCGGTCATCGGAATGAAACGGAATATCGACGTCACCTTGTACAGAAGCGAAGCGAAACGCCCGCTTCACCATGAAGCACCAGGTCGTTTTGGTGATCACCTGATAGATCAAACCGCCGCCCCCCAGCAATGCCGCGCCGGCACCCCCGAAGAGTTTTTCACCAAGCAGGATGACGGTCAAAAATAAAGTAATTTTAAAGATCAGCAAAATCAGCAATCCTGCCCCCAAACTGGCCAGATAGCCGGGGACGAGAAATTCGATCAGCCGAAAAGCGGGATCAAGCTCGCAGAACATCACCGAACGCCGGCAACGCCAGGCACCTTGCCGCTCAACGATAACCAGTTTGCCCGAATCATCGAGTTCAAGCTCAACCCGGCCGGAAGGGTCTTTGTAACGGTAGGTCAAAGCGTTCGTCGCCGCCATCGACTTATTCGATCTCCCGGAGTTGATACTTGCGGTTGCCGCAGCCGAGTTCGGCGAGGTATTCGATCACCGCGTAGGGATCTTTGTGGTGGATGCGTTCAAAGATATGTTTGGCGGGGTCGGGGTCGAGCTCCCAGCCTTCGGGGAGCGCTTTGGGGATCAGGGATTCGCGGTTGACGAGGTCGAGGGTGGCTTCCTCGATGGCGACGATGTCGCGGCCGGCGAGGATGCCGATGTCGGGAATCAGCCGCGGCGTGGTCATGCCCCAGCAGT
>CAZRFG010000569.1:0-1611 GCA_964599205.1 uncultured Victivallaceae bacterium | reverse complement strand
CTTGAGCTGGGGCTTCGCCCGGAGCGGGGGAGGCGAGGCGCTGCCTCGCACACCGCCAAAGGGCTCCGCGCCCTTTGGAAACCGCGCCAGGGCGAGGCCCTGGACCGGGCTTACTTCCAGTTGAGCACGCTCGGGTCGTAGTCCTTGGGGGCCTCGTAACCGAGAAGCTCGAGACAGGTCGCCGCCACCGAACTGATGCCCAGCCCGGTCTTCAACTCGCCGCTATATTCACCCTTTGACGCCGGATCAAAAATGATGCACGGCACCGGATTGAGCGAGTGACTCGTCTTGCGCGCCGGAACCCCGTTTTCGTCAAGCTTCACATTGCCCTTTTTGTCATGTTCAAGCATGTCGTCGGCATTGCCGTGGTCGGCGGTGATGAGGAGAATCCCCCCCGCCTTGGCCACCGCCTGACGGATCCGGCCGATGCAGAGATCCACCGCCTCGACCGCCACCCGGACCGCCTGCATGCTGCCGGTGTGGCCGACCATGTCGCCATTGGCGAGATTGAGCCGGATCATCCCGAACTTGCCGCTTTCGATCGCTTCGACCACCTTGTCGGTGATCTCGGCGGCCTTCATCCACGGCCGCTGTTCAAAGGGGACGATGTCCGACGGCACTTCGACGTAAGTCTCCAGCGCGTCGCTGAACTTGCCCGAACGGTTGCCGTTGAAGAAGTAGGTGACGTGACCGAATTTCTGGGTTTCGCTGACCGCCATCTGCTTGACTCCGGAAGCGCACAGATATTCCCCGAAAGTCCGGTTGATTTCCGGCGGGCTCACCAGATAACGCTTGGGCACGTGCAAGTCGCCGTCGTACTCCATCATCCCGGCGTAAACCACCTGCGGAACGATGCCGCGGTCGAAGTGCTTGAATTCGGCACCCGCCTCAAAGGCTTCGGTGATTTCGAGCGCGCGGTCGCCGCGGTAGTTGAAGTAAACCACCGAATCGCCGTCGACGATCGGGCCGACCGGAGTCTTGCCGTCGTCGGCGATGACAAAGGGCGGCAGGTCCTGGTCGATTGCGCCGGTGCGTTCGCGGAGCGCTTTGATCGCGGCTTCGGCGGTGGCGAAGTATTCGCCTTTGCCGCGGACGTGGATGTCCCAGCCTTTGCGGACCATGTCCCAGTTGGCGCCGTAGCGGTCCATGGTGATGACCATCCGGCCGCCGCCGGAAGCGATCCGGTAGTCGCGGCCGCGTTTATTGAAGCCGGCGAGGAATTCCTCAAAGGGCAGGACGTAGTTGAGCGCCGAGGTTTCCGGCACGTCGCGGCCGTCGAGGAGGATGTGGACGCGGATTTTGGCGACTCCGGCGGCGTCGGCTTTTTCGATCATCGCGCGGAGGTGGTTGATATTGCTGTGGACGTTGCCGTCGGAGAAGAGGCCGAGGAAGTGGAGGGTC
Organism: uncultured Victivallaceae bacterium; assembly: GCA_964599205.1. Lineage (GTDB taxonomy): Bacteria > Verrucomicrobiota > Lentisphaeria > Victivallales > Victivallaceae > JAVBUI01. Next base: position 210 of record CAZRFG010000569.1, on the reverse strand, counting down.
GAGTGTTTGTCAAGGACGTTGGCGACGACTTCGCGCCAGGTGTTGCCGGCGAAGAGTTTGCCGGTGGCGATGGCTTCCTCGACCAGTTTTGCGCCCTGGGCGAAGACGCGGCCGCAGCCGATCGCGTTGTGGCCGACTTCGCTGTTGCCCATGTCGGCGTCGGAGGGCATGCCGACGGCGGTGCCGTGGGCCTTGAGCGTGGTATGGGGA
>CAZRFG010000568.1:0-1616 GCA_964599205.1 uncultured Victivallaceae bacterium | reverse complement strand
GCCTCTGCGCAAAAGCGGTCGCGGCCTCCTGGAACATGCCGCTGCTGCGCTTCGATGCGGGACGTCTTTTTGAGAGTGCGCTGGGGTCGACCGAAGCGAATTTGCGCCGTTCGCTCAAAACTGCCGAATCGGTGTCGCCGTGCATTTTGTGGATCGACGAAATCGAAAAATCTTTCGGCGGGTCGGACTCTTCCGGGGCTTCGACCGACGGCGGTACCTCGGCACGTATTTTCGGCACACTGCTGACCTGGCTAGCCGAAAAGAAAGCGCCGGTCTTTGTGATCGCCACCGCCAACAACATTTCTAGACTGCCGCCGGAACTGCTGCGCAAGGGTCGGTTCGACGAAATCTTCTTCGTCGATCTGCCGTCGGCAGGGGAGCGGGAGGATATTTTCCGTCTCAAGCTGTCCGGGCGCGGCCGCGATCCGCAAAATTTCGATCTCCGGGAATTGGCGCTGGCCGCCGACGGCTTCAGCGGCGCGGAAATCGAGGAAGCGGTGGTTTCTGCGCTCTACGACAGTTACTATGTCGGGCGCGACGTTGAAACCGCCGATATTATCACCGCGGTCAAAAACACGGTGCCGCTGTCGCGAACCCTGGGCGAAGAAATCAACCGGCTGCGGCAGTGGTGCGCCGGGAGGGCCCGGCCCGCCTCGACCGGCGAAGAGGCCGAGAATCGGACATCCAAACTCGAATTGTGATACGGGAGGCAGTATGAGCGGAGTAGTGGTGGTTCTGCCGGTGGTGGCCTCGGCCGCCTGGCCGGTGCTGGTGACGGCGGCAAGCTGCGTAATGACGGCGATGGGGTATTCGATCGCCAACACCGTGGCGGAAGCGGCGGCGGAGACCGAGAGAACGACACACAGCAAGATAACGCTGGATGTCTCCAATACCGAGGAAGTTTCGCTCGGACGTGAAGAGTCTCTGACCTTTGTCAAAGACGGTGTCACGGTTGTATTCCGACGCGACGCGCGCGGCCGGCTGACCGTCTGCGTCGAGGGGAATCTCCCAAAAGCCGAATTGCGCGAACTTGGCGAACAACTGACCGGCAAAGTGCTCCAGCAGTTCGCCTACAACCGGATCGTCGAGTCGATGAGCGCCCGTACCGGCATGTCGCTGGTCGAGCAGAGCGTCGACGAGGACGAAACCATTCGTATCAAACTGCGTAGCTGGGAGGAATAAACCATGGCGGCGCACGAATTTGAAATCTCCATCGGCCCGGACGGCACGGTTCGCGGCGCGGTTTCCGGCATCAAGGGCAAGGCCTGCCGGAAATATGCGGCGCAGTTAAGCGAACTCCTCGGCGTCGAGGTATCGTTTGAACCGAGCTCGGAGTATTTCGAGCCGGAAGTGCACGAAACCGTCGATATCGAACTTGATCAGGAACGCTGAACGCCATGATTCTCTGCCCGGGCTGCGGCTTTTCCAACCTTGATACGCAAAAAAACTGTGCGCGGTGCAAGCGGCTGCTTCTCGCCGAACCGGTCGATTGCAATCCGCCACGGGCGAGGAAACGTAGCAAATGGTGGCGCGACTTCTACTTCGGATGGCGGCGGCGGTTCGGCTTCCGCTATCGGCCGGAGCGGAGCCAAAACGCGGAAGACGGCGGGATCTTC
>CAZRFG010000567.1:0-1630 GCA_964599205.1 uncultured Victivallaceae bacterium | reverse complement strand
CTGCGACATCGAGCCGTCGCGAAGCACCTTCAAAACCGCCTGTTCCATCGCGTCATTGACGATCGGCCAATGGAAACAGGGGTGGTCGTGACATTTTTGCTGCTCCTCCGGCGAAAACACCGGGGTTCCTCCCAACAGGGCAAGCTGACTCATTTGACGTTCCTTTTATAAGTTCAAAAGACCAATGGCATTCTGGCAAGTGACTTTGGCGAAAACCTCCTCCGTGATCGCCCCGCCGTCGCGGAGGCGATGGAGGAGATCGATCAGGTTTCGGCAATAGGGTCGCTCCTCGACGCTGCAGATGTCGAGCCCGAAGAGCACCCGGTCGGCGAATTCGGTGAGGAATTGACCGGCGTAGACTTCGTCGCGGAGCAGCGCGTTGGCCCCGCTGCCGGCGGAGAGGTCACAGTAGAGATGGGGCCGTTTGCGCATGATTTTGGGCAGCGCTCCCTCGCGCTTGACCGGCCCGGCGGGGTAGCCGGTGCGGTCGTAGACCGTGTCGAGCTCGGCGATCTCGGCCCAGAAGGGCATCGAGTGGCCAAGGATCTTGAGTTTGGGAAAGCGCTGGAGGACTTCGTCGAGCCCCGGCAGCCCGGCCTGGTCGACGATGCCGTAGCAGCCTCCCTCGCGGTGGCCGAGGTGGATGGTCACCGGCAGCCCGACCGCTTCCGCGGCGCGGAGCAAATTGAGCATATAGGGGTCAAAGAAACTCATGTTGGCGGTGACCTCGCCGATCCCTTTGCAGCCCGCCGCCTTGTAGAGTTCAAGCAACTTCTCCAGCGGCGCGGCGGGGTCGTTGTTCAGCGCCCGGGGGTGGACGTTGCAGAAAGGGATGAAACGGTCGGGATGGGCCGCCGCCGCATCGAGGATGTCCTCGACCGGTTGCGGCGAGTAGTATTCCGGGCCGAGGAGCACCTGCAGCACCCCCCTTTCGATGCCGAGCCGGTCGTAGGCGGCGAGCAGATCGTCCGGAGTCGGCCACGGCGCACGGCCGGGCAGCTGCAAAAAGGGCTTGCGGTAAATATGGGCGTGAATATCGATCAGCATGGCACGATCCTTTCCGATCAAAAAACTTTCGTTGCCGATAGTATAGACCGGACGCCGCGTTCCGGCAACCGCATTTGCCGATTTTGCCGCCGGATCGGCAAAAGTCCTTGATTTATGACAAAAAGAGAGTATTTTTTATGTCATTGTCATAATTGATCACCGGGAAATCCAATCATGATCCACCCCGCCACCGCCGCCGCGCTCGAGCAGGCCATCCGGCTGATCGGCGAAGGCAAACTCGGAAGCGACGGCTACCTCCCGCCGCTTCGCCGCCTCGCCGACCGGCTTGAGATCGGGCGCGGGGCGGCGCCGTCGCTGCTGCGGGAGCTTGCCGCGCGCGGCCTGATCGACCGCGCCGCCGGCCGGCACATCCGGCTGGTGGCCGCGCCGCCCGAGCCGCGCCGGACGCGCAAAATCCTGGTGCCCTTCAACGGCTTCAATCCGCCCGAGGACAAATCGCAAATCAAAGGCGCGTTCGTCCGCGAATACGCCGAAATCCACCAGGTGCTGACCGGCATCCTCGCCGCCGGTGAAGAGCTCGGGCTGGAGATCCTGCCCCGGCTCTATCCACCCAATATCAGCG
>CAZRFG010000566.1:0-1634 GCA_964599205.1 uncultured Victivallaceae bacterium | reverse complement strand
GTATGTCCCGAAATCGCTCCCGGTCAGGCGGGAAAACCAACCTTCCGGGCGACCGAAAGGACTTTTGAAATTGGCTCAACCACCGGGATTACCCGGCGATCATTCGGGGAAACATTCAAATGAAAATTGTCGTCGCTTTTGACTCCTTTAAACACGCGCTCCGCAGTCCCGCCGCCTGCAACGCTTTCGCCGCCGGGTTCCGCGAAATCGCGCCCGCCGCCGAAGTTTTCGAAATTCCGCTCGCCGACGGCGGCGAGGGCACCCTCGAAGCGGCGGCCGCCGCGGGCGGCGAAATCGTCCGCTTCCCGATCCACGATCCCCTCGGCCGTCCGGTCACCGGCGCGGCGCTGCTGACCGGCGGCGACCAGGCGCTGATCGAGGTCGCCTCCGGCTGCGGGATCGAACTTTTGACCCCGGCCGAACTCAATCCGCTCCGCGCCTCGACGGCCGGAGTCGGCGAACTCCTCGCCCGGCTCGCCGGTCGCGGCGTCAAAAACGTCATCGCCGGGCTCGGCGGCAGCGCCACCGTGGACGGCGGCATCGGCATGCTGCAGGCGCTCGGCTGGCGCTTTTTTGACCGCGACCGCCGCCTGATCGCCGCCGGTGCGGGCGGCGAAGCGCTCGGCCGGGTCGCCCGGATCGAGGCACCCTCCCCCAAGCCGGAGATGACCGTGATTCCCGCTTCGGACGTCACCAATCTCCTCACCGGGCCGGAGGGCGCGGCCGCGGTCTTCGGCCCCCAGAAAGGAGCGACGCCGGAGATGGTCGCCGTGCTCGACGCCGGACTCCGCAACTACCGCGAAGCGTGGGGCATCGCCGACGAAGCTCCCGGCGACGGCGCGGCGGGCGGACTCGGGTTCGCCTTTCGCGCCGCTTTCCACTCGCGTTGCACGCCGGGGGCGGAGCTGCTGCTCGACCGGGTCGATTTCGACCGCCGGATCGCGGGAGCGGATTTCGTCGTCACCGGCGAAGGCCGCTCCGACGGCCAGACCCGCTTCGGCAAACTCCCGGCGGTGGTCGCCCGCCGCGCCGCCAAACAAGGCATCCCGACCATCCTGGTCTCGGGCGGCCTCGCCCCCGACGCGGAGACTCTGCGCCGCGACTTCGCCGCCCTCTTCAGCCTCGCCACCGGCCCCGGTACGCTCGACGAGGCGCTCCGGTCCACCGCGGAGAATCTCCGCAGAATGGGCCGGAACCTAGCCGGAATGACGTCCCTTATACGAATGCGCGATCAGTCATAGCTCAAAGTGAGCGAATCCGTATTATTTTAGGAAAATCTCGATCACCGGCACTTCCACGCCGGGCTGAATGATCGGGACTTCCAGCGCCACCGCGCCCGCCGCCGACTTCAACTGCATCGCCAGCATGTGGTCGTGGGGATAGCGGACTTCGCTCCCGTCGTGGAGGAACTGGGCGTAACGGATCTTGCCCGCGAGGCCCGGCAGCGTAATGTGCTTGTAAGGCCAGGCGAAAATATGCAAATAAAGCCGGTTGGCGGCGGGATTGTAGGTGTAGCGGCAGTCGGCCGGAGCTTTAAACTTGGCCGGGGCCGCGCCGCAACCGTAGATTGAGCGCTGATGGTACTTCATCCACTCGGCGTAGCCCTCCAGCCGGTCGAGGGCGCGGCTGTCAAG
>CAZRFG010000565.1:0-1634 GCA_964599205.1 uncultured Victivallaceae bacterium | reverse complement strand
CCGAAGTACAGGCCGCCCAGTAAGTCATCGACGGCGCGATCACCTCATCCCCCGGTCCGATCTCACATGCGTAGAACGCCTCCTGCAGCGCCGCCGTCCCGTTGCAGGTGCCGAGCGCGTACTTGACCCCCATCCAGGCGGCGAACTCCGCCTCGAATCGCCGGGTTTCGTCGGTGCCGCTCATCGTCCCCGCCCGCAAAATGCCGCAGACCGCTTCCTCGTCCTCGGCAGTCACGATCGGCCAGTGAAATAATCCGCTTCGCTCTTTTTTCAGCACCGGTTCGCCGCCCAGCAGCGCCAGACGATCCCCCGCCGGATCCTTTATCCCTCCCGCCATCCGGCGGGTTCGCTCACAAACCATGGTCATCGCATCATCCTCCTGTCTTACTTACCTGTGTAGCGCCGCTATGGTAAAAAATTACTCACCTATGTAGAGTAAAAAATCAAAAAATTTTACTCACCTGTGTGAGCTTTTATCTAATTATATGCTATATTACCATCAATGTCAAGAGCGAAAAGGAAAAAATCGTGAAAAAATTCAGCAACATGAACGAGCTCGCCGAACATCTCGGGCTGTCGCGAAGCACGGTCTCCTACATCCTCAACGACAAATGGCGCGAACGCAACATCAGCGAAAAAACCGCCGCGCGCGTGCTCGAGTGCGCCGCCAAACACCAGTTTTCCCCCAATTTCCTCGGCCTCGCCATCAACGGCAAAGTCAGTATCGACGTCGCCATCCTGCTGTCGCGCGGCATGTACGAACACCACCGCCAGGCCTTTTTTGAATTTCTCGACTTCGTCGAAGGAAACAACCTCAAATACATGGTTTTTCAGCTCGGCGAGCAGGAGGAGAATTTCGCCGTCCTTGAGCGGCTCCGCAACTTCCGGGTCAGTCACGCCTGGCTCCTTGCGCCTCAGCTGCTCGGCAGCCCCGGCGGCTTCGACTGGTGGCGCCGCGCCGCCGCCGGCAACCCCGGGATCGAGTTTCTCTTCTACGATTACCGCTATCAACTCGAACCCGCCGGCTTCCAGTGGCCCGACAATGTCTATACCACCGGCTTCAATGCCGAAAAGGCCTTCCGCGATATTTTCAATTATATCCGTGAAGGCGGCTACCGCGAACTCTCCATCTTCGGCATGGGCGGCGAATATTTAATCCCGCTCGCCCGCCAGGCCGGCATGGAAATCCAAATCCACAACCCCGGCCCGGTCGTCGGCGAACTCACCGACTACGGCCGCAACATCGGCCGCATCCTCGCCGCCGAACCCCGCCGGAACTTTCCCCGCGCCGTCTTCATCAGTGACGACCTCGGCACCATCGGCGCCGTCGCCGAACTCCTCGAGCAAGGCTTCCAAGTCCCCCGTGACTTCGCCTTCATCTCCTGGGACGGCCTCAAAATCAGCCGCTACTTCCAGAAATCAGTCACCACCCTCGAAGTCCCCCACCCCCAGATGCTCGCTTTCGCCGCCGCCTTCGCCACCGGCAATCCCCCCGGCCGCCACCTCGAAGTCCACCCCAGCATCCGTCCCGGCGAAACCATGCCGCAACCGTAAAGCAAACCGCCTCCGGCGAAACGGAGGAGAGAGCAAAAATTTTGAGGAAATTTTTTCTCCCTCCCCCGAACCCCCTCCTT
>CAZRFG010000564.1:0-1643 GCA_964599205.1 uncultured Victivallaceae bacterium | reverse complement strand
ATGGTATTTCCGGTTTAACTTCATACCATAGCGCCGGAAAGGCGATTGTGCAAGGTGCGACGGCTTAAAAAGCTACGGTTGCATGAGTTCGAGGAGCTGCTGCAAGCGACGGCCTTGGCGGTAGTTGGCGGGAATCGGCAGCTGCCGCTCCCAGCCGTCGAGTACCCGGTGAAAGGTGTCGGTCAGCCGGAAGGGTCCTCCTTCGCCGGATTCGGTCCGGCCGCCGGTATGGATGGCGTAACGTCCGCTCTGATAAGAAGCATACCCTTGCGAACCGGTGACTTCCAGCGTGAAATCCTCGTTGTCGATCCGGTAGGGCAAGCGCCCCACGGCGAGGTTGATCACCGCTCCCCGGGCGGTCCGGATCGCGGCGAGGCCGCAATCCTCCGCCCCGACGGCCCGGTATTCCGGATAAAAGTGGGTGCGTTTGCGGTAAAAACTCTCCGCCGCTTCAAAATCCAGCATTTCGAGCACGGTCATCAGCGCGTGGGAGCCGATGGTCACCAGTTCGGCACCGGGATTCTCGTGAATCCAGCGCGGATTCGGCCGGAAGCCGGGGAAGATCCCGCCCATGAAATTGAGCCGGACGTTGACGGCCAGAATTTGACCGAGTTGATTGCTCCGGACCGCTTCGATGACTTTCGCCACTCCCGGCCGGTTCCAGTACCCGGCGAGCACAAAGAGATCGTTTTCATCGGCGAGCGCCGCATCGACGGGCGCCAGCTCCGCGGCGGTCATCGCCAGCGGTTTGTCGGTCACCACCTTTTTGCCGTGCCGCAGCGCCGCGGCGAGGTATTGCGGTTTAAACCGTGGCGCGGTCATCACCGAGACGATGTCGATTTCCTGGTCCTCAAAAATTTCCGCCGGCGAAGCGGCGATCGCCACCCCCTCGCGGGCGGCGTAGGCGGTCAATTCGGCGTTCAATGCTTCGCCCCAGCAATGGTCGCCGAGTTCGGGCCCGGCGTAAATTTTGCGGATCGCGGCGCGGTTGGTGGCGGCGAGTTCGCGCTCCAGGCTGTGGCAACCCCAGACGCCGAATCCGATCACTCCGATCTGATGTATTTTCATGATGCTCTCTTTCCTTACAGCAGGATTTCTCTGCCGCTTGCGGCGCTTTCGGCGGCGGCCAGCAGCGCTTCGGTGAGTTTCAACGATCCTGCGATGCCGGGCGAACGCTCGATGCCGCTTTTGAGCTGCATGGCGAAGTCTTCGATGCCGATCGCGAAGGAATCGACGGCGGGGTCGTCCGGGGCGAAGATCCCGGGCAAGAGCGGCACCGTACGCCCGGCAGAGTCATTTCTGGAGTAAAGTTTGAGTTCATTGGAGCCGTATTCGAGGTGGATTTCTCCCTCGGTGCCGATAAAACTGCGTTTAATGCCGCCGGGGAGGCCGTCGGCCAGCAGCATGGTGTTGTATTCGAGCCGGACGTCGCAGCCGTCGAAATCATAAAAGGCGGAGCAGTAATTGTCGCCCTCGCCGAGGAACTCCGGCCGGCCCTCGGCATTGCGGGCGGCAAAGGCGCGAACGCTTGCGGGCATCCGATCGCAGAGAAAAGCCATTTCATCGAGGTAGTGCAAACCGTTGTGCATCCAAACTCCGCCGGACGCGGCGGAGAGATAAAAGCTGGCCGGATTGGCGATCGG
>CAZRFG010000563.1:0-1644 GCA_964599205.1 uncultured Victivallaceae bacterium | reverse complement strand
CGGCTCTATGTCCGGCTTCATTCCGGCAACCGCTACGGTTCGGGCGACCCCGCCGGGCATACCGTCAGCATCGCTCCCGCCGCCGCGCCGGGCTCCAACGGCCACCATATTTACCGGCCGGAAGACGGCAATTTTTTTATTGCGCCGAAGCAGCCGATGCACCTTGTTTTCGACGGTTTTACCTTTGAAACCCCGGGATCGGCGGGGGTGGTGACCGGCGGGAGCAATGTGGCGGTTCGCAACTCTTTCTTCAAAGGTTGCCGCTTCGGGGTCTGCGGCTTCGGGAGCCCGGCCGGCATCTTCGTCGAAAACTGCGTCTACGATCAGGCGTACGCCTTCAGCGACGTGATCGACACCATCCGCAAGTTCAAGGGAAGCGACATCCAGAAGAAACACTTTTTCTACTTCTGGGCCCGCAAGGGAGTCAACACCGACACCGCCAAGGTCAAGAATTACGAAACCGGCATCGTCGGCGGAGTGGGCGCGCACTGGCACGTCCGCAACAACCTCGTCGTCGAGAGTTTCGAGGGCATGTCGAGCTGGGGCGTCGATCGCGCCGAACACATGCAAATCTACGGCAATGTGTTCCGCCGGGTGGTCGACAATGCGATCGAGTCGGAGAATCACGCCGTCGACATGCGGATTTTCAACAACCGTTTCAGCGATGTCTTTGAGCCGGTTTCGTGGCAGCCCCTGGGGGGGGTGCCGTGGCCGGGGCCGGTGTTCGTCTACCGCAATCTCTTTGCCGACAGTGCCGACTTCAAGGAGATGGCCGATTCGCTCGATCCCGCGCAGTTCCTGCCGGGTGCTTTCAAAATCGGAGCTTCCGGCCGCAACTGGCAGCAAGAACACATGGGAAGCGTCCCCATGGACGTCATCCAGAGCCGGATTTCCAAGCGGGTGGTGAGCGTGCCTGAGCCGGGATTCCTGGTTTTCAACAACACCGTGCTCCGGACCGACGGGTATTTGGTCACCACCCCGATGCCGATTTCGGGACCGGCGATCCGCGAAATCGCCAACGTCAAATTTTTCAACAACATCATCCACACCAAAGGCTTGAATAAACTGAACGGCTGGGACGGCGGGCTCTTTGAGTTCTACAACAACGTCGAAGTCACTGTCGACCCCAAGCCCGCCAACCGCGGCGTGATGGCAGGAGTCGGCGGCAAGGTGCTTGAGGCGATCGGCGACGACGCGCCGGCCGGGCAAAAGCTCGGCACGCTGGTGTTCGGGGAACCCGACGCCTCGGTCGATGCCGGGGCCGGCGAACTTCGTTTCGCCGCCGGTCCGGCCGCGCCAACGCCGATTGAGTCGGAATTCCGGCGGAAGTTGCGCTATCAGCCGACGCTGATCCGGACCGCCGGGACAAGGCCGGACGAGTGGGGCTTTTATTCGCTCGATGGCGATTTTTCGCTCAAACTCGCCAATCCCGGGAAGATCGGGCAAATCACGCTGGCCTTCCGGATCACCGAGCCCGACGTCGAGTGGAGGGTTTGCAAGTCCGGGCGCCTGGTGATTACCCTGAAAGTATCTCAAGGCGTGACCGGGCTCACGATAGCCGGACCGGGGGAACCGGTCGAGGTCGAACTCGGTCGCCTGCCGCGCGAAAACTGGCAGCTGATCGAGCTCGATTGGGCGAAGCGG
>CAZRFG010000562.1:0-1661 GCA_964599205.1 uncultured Victivallaceae bacterium | reverse complement strand
GTGTCCGGTCAGATAATAGGGGTCGACCCCGATGCAGTGCCCGCCGACCAGACCGGGCTTGAACTTGAGGAAATTCCACTTGGTCCCGGCGGCCTCAAGCACTTCGGCGGTGTCGATGCCGATCAAATTGAAAATCTTGGCCAGTTCATTGACAAAGGCGATGTTGAGGTCGCGCTGCGAATTCTCGATTACCTTCGCGGCTTCGGCGACCCGGAGCGAACTCGCGCGGAAAGTGCCGGCACTCAGAATGCTGCTGTAGAGCGCATCCACCGCGTCAAGCGTTTCCGATGTGGACCCGGAGACGATTTTCAGGATTTTGGTCAGCGTATGCTCTTTGTCGCCGGGGTTGATGCGTTCCGGGCTGTAGCCGCAGAAGAAATCGGTGTTGTATTTGAGGCCGCTCCACTTTTCCAGCACCGGCACGCATTGCTCCTCGGTGCATCCCGGAAAGACGGTGCTTTCGTAAATCACGATCGCCCCTTTTTTCAGCACCTTGCCGACGGTTTCGCTGGCGCGGTACAGAGGCGTAAGATCGGGATTGTTGTATTTGTCCACCGGCGTCGGCACGGTGACAATAAAAATATCGATGTCGCGGAGATCATCGATAGTATCGGTAAATTTAAGATGTCGGGCTTCGCGAAGCTGTTCCGGCGAGGTCTCAAGCGTCGAATCTATACCCTGACGCAGTTCCGCAAGCCGGTGTTTTTTGACATCAAACCCGGTCACGGCGTATTTCTTGCCGAACTCAACCGCCAGAGGCAACCCGACATACCCAAGGCCGACGATTGCCAGCTTCACATCTCCGTTTCTGATTGTCCGCACCATTTTTTACCCGCATGGTTAAATTGAACTACAAAGTCGCTTTCAGGAATCCTTGCCGGTCACCCGCATGGTCTGCATATCCACCTCGCCGGAAGCGATTTATGGCCATACTGCCCGGAGGATGCCCCTCCGTCTGCCCGGCCGTGTGGACCCAATCCATTTTCGGATCACTCCGGAAATTCCACCAGAAACCGTTACATTGGATACTGCCAAAGAGAAGTCGCCGCCTGAAATATTTCCGGACGAAATGCCCTATATATAGCTGCATTCCATCGTTTTCCAGTTTATACGGCAACGATTAAAGAAATAATAATATACAGCAATTTGCTTGATTTTTCAAATCTGCTTAAAAAAATAAACCTTTCCCGCGCCATCATCAGCGCAACCGCGAAATCCGTTTGCGCACTGCGATCCGAACAGAGCCGGGCCGCATCGGCATTGATTCAGCGACTCTTATACTCCAGAATCGTTTTGGCAATTCCGGTTTCGAGCGTGATCCGCGGCTCCCATCCGAGGTCGCGGGCGCGCGAACTGTCGAGAAGTTTCCGGTACATGCCGTCGGGACGGGCGGTATCCCAGTTGATCCTGCCGTGATAGCCGGCGGCGGCGATGGTCTCGGCCAGTTCTTTGATGGTGACATCGCTGCCGTAGCCGATGTTGAGCACCTCCGGCTCTTCGCGGTTCGCCATGAAGTGAAAGACCGCGCAGGCTACGTCGTCGACGTGAAGGAATTCGCGCATCGGAGCGCCGGTGCCCCAGAGCGTCACCTCAGGGGCGCGGTCGCGCGCCGCTTCGACGAAGCGCCGGATGAAAGCGGGAAAAACGTGGCTGTGTTCGGG
>CAZRFG010000561.1:0-1662 GCA_964599205.1 uncultured Victivallaceae bacterium | reverse complement strand
GGCGCGGCACCGTTGCCGGCGAGGATGGCGTCGTACTTGCTGTAGAGTTCCCCCCAGGCCGCCGCGGTCATCGTCATTCCGCCGCGGTTGTTGGCGGCAAAAGCATAGCTCGCCAGTTCGCGGACCCGGTCGCCGGGAACCCGCATCCGGCAGCGCACGAGTTTGCTGTCGCCGAGCTCGAGGAGCGTCCCCCGCCGCCGGGTCGCGCCGGGGGCGTCAAAGACGGTCAGTTCCAGCTCGAGCTCGCGCCGCCGCTTCTCGGGATTGCGGGGAAGCGTCAGCAGGGCGAATTCGCCTTGGCCGCTTTCGCGGGGCAGGCTCGAAACCGTCCGCAGCCGCTTGCCGCCAAAGGAGATGGCGGCGCGGAAAACGGTGTCGCACTCTAAGAGCAGCAGTTCCTCCGAGGCGATCGGGAAAATCCGCCGTTCGTCGCTCCCCACCCGGTAGCGGGCGACATGGGGAAGGTCGCTCCCGGCGGCAAGCTGGCAGAACTTCATCGGATCGTGGCGCAGCACCCGATCGACGTCGAAATCGGGCAGCGTCCCGGGGGCGAGCCGCTCCCAGATCGCATATCCCGCCCCCCGCGCCCGCTGGCGGGTGACCAGCTCCGGCTCGCGGGCGGGAGAGGCGAGCGCGGCTTCGACCTGGTCGAGCAGCGCGAGGTCAAAGGTCAAGAGCGCCGCCCCGCCCGGCGGAAGTTCGATCCCGGCGAGGTTGCCTTCGCGCCGCAGCGCGGTTTTTTCGCCGGAAAGAAGGTCGATCGCCTCGCCGTCACCGGCGAAGCGGGCGGCATCCCAGTGCACCGTGGCGGCGTGTTCGCAATCGAGGTTGACCGCCGCCAGCACCGGGTCGCCGCCGGGGACGCTCCGCAGCGCCGCGATCACATTGCCGCCGCCGGTCTGGACCAGTTCGACTTTGGCCTGGGCGTAAAAAGCGGGAACTTCGCCGAGGATGGTGTGAAGCCGCCGGAGCGGCGCGACCAGATTGGGCGAAGCCCCCCAGCGGAGCGGACTTGCCCCATGGACGTCGATTTTGGCGTCGGCGAAGAACTCGACGCCGTTGGCAAAGCCGAACGCCCCCGCTTCGGAAAGCAGCGCGGTCAAGGCGCAGCGCATCGCGGCGTAGCGCGGCGACACCGCCGCAAGGCGCGTGTTGTCGTGAGTCTCGGCGAAGTTGATCAAAGTGCCGTACGACTTCGAACAGCGCTCGACGTAAGGCTGATAAGCCGCGATCTCGTCGCGGCTGTAGTTCTGGAAAAGTTCGGAGTAGGCCCAGTCCAGCCCGGAATTGCCGAGCAAGTGCTCCTGCACCTCGATTTTGCCCCCCAGGCCCTCGAGCATGAAGACGGTGTCGGGAAACTCCTCGCGGACTTTGGAGACGATGTAGTCCCAGGCGTCGGCGGGGAGCATGTACCCGGCGTCGCAGCGGAAGCCGTCGACACCGAGGCGGCTCCAGTAGAGGAAAACCTCGGCCATCAGGCGGTGGACGTTGCGGTCGCGGTAGTTGAGTTTGCAGAGATCCTCCCAGACGGTGCCCCACGCGCCGGGACTCTCGAAGCGGCCGTCGGCGTCGCGGACGAAATACTCGGGGTGGTCGTTCTGGAGTTTGGCCCCCCATCCGGTATGGTTGACCGGGATGTCGAGGAAAATCCGCCCGCGGCGG
>CAZRFG010000560.1:0-1664 GCA_964599205.1 uncultured Victivallaceae bacterium | reverse complement strand
AACTTCGGCTGGCCGAGCCCCGAGGGCTACCGCAAGGCGATGCGGCTGATGCAGCTCGCCGACCGCGCCGACGTTCCCGTGATCACCTTTGTCGACACCCCCGGCGCGTTCCCCGGGATCGCTTCCGAGGAGCGTCACATCGCCGAGGCGATCGCGGTCAACTTGCGCGATATGTTTTCATTGCGGGTGCCGGTGATTTCGATCATCATCGGCGAAGGCGGCTCCGGCGGCGCGATCGGCATCGGCGTCGGCAACCGGGTGCTGATCATGGAAAACGCCTACTATTCGGTGATCACCCCCGAGGGGTGCGCCGCGATTCTGTGGAAAGATCGCCGTTTCGCGCCGCAGGCGGCCGAAGCACTGCAATTGACCGCGTCCAATATTCTCGCACTCGGCGTCGCCGACGAGATCATTCCCGAGCCCTTCGGCGGCGCTCAGCGCGATGTCGACGCGGCGGCGAAACTGGTCGAGGAAGCGATCGGCCGCAACCTCGCCGAGCTGCGCAAACTCTCGGGAGCCAAGCTCAAGGAACAGCGTTACCAGAAATTCCGTTCGCTCGGGAGTTTCACCGAGCTTCCGGCCGACGCACCGGCCAAGGCGGAGTAAATGATCGTCCGCAAGGCAGTCGAATCGGACATTCCGGCGATTTACGAGTTGCTGCATTTTTATGCCCGCAAGAAAATTGTGCTGGAGCGCAGTCCGGAGGATTTGCTCCATTACCTTAAGAACTTCACCGTGGCGCTGACGGACGACGGGAAACTTTTGGGCTGCGTCGCGGTGCGGGATTTCAGCAACGATCTCCTTGAGGTGCGTTCGCTGGTGGTGGCCGAGGAGGCGCAGGGCACCGGCGTCGGACGGGCGCTGGTGGAGGACCGGATCGAGCGGCTGAAAAAGGATCGCAAATCGTTCCGGCTGTTTGCATTGACTTTGAAGCCGAAGTTCTTTTTACGGCTTGGCTTCCGGGAAATTCCGCAGGAGGAGTTGCCGGAGGAGAAGATCTGGAGCGACTGCAAAGGTTGCCCCAAGTATGATTGCTGCGATGAACTGGCGGTGCTGTACCGCTGGCAGGGGGAATAAATGCCGTTGCAGAATGAATTGATCGAGCGGGTGAGGAAGCGGTTCGGGCTGTTGGCGTCGTCGCCGCCGCCGGAGGCCGCGCCGGTGGATTTTTTGGTCAAGATGAATCTGCCGCCGTTGATGGGGCGGCGCGATGCGGCATCGGAGCGGATTGTCGAGAGTGCCGGCAGTGATATTTTCGCGCGTTCGACGGCGGAGCGCAACCGGCTTTTCCGGCGGATGACCGAGTTGACTTCGGTGATTATCGCTGATACCGAGGCAATTATGGGGACCTTGTCGAGTCCGGATACGGAGACGCGGGAGCGGCGGGTGTTGCAGTTCTGGCTGTTGGTCCGGGAATTGGCGTTGACGCTGGAGATGATGACCCGGGTGGGGGAAAAGTTGTTTCATCCGGTACCGGATTTGACGGTAGAGTTGCCGGAGCCGTCGCCGCGCGATGAGAAGTTGTTGTCGGAGACGGAAATTTCGCTGGTGAATCAGATTCGCGAGTTATTGGAGTCGGCGCGGCCGCAGTTGGAGCGTTACCGCTCGTATGCGCGGAACAGTTTCAGCAAGTCGAATGCCGAGCGTTACAACAAGGCGTACAA
>CAZRFG010000559.1:0-1665 GCA_964599205.1 uncultured Victivallaceae bacterium | reverse complement strand
CCACGGCGTCTTGATCGAATTGTAGTATGCGGTGACTTCATGGCGGCTTCGCGGGATGTCGATCATTCGCTTCGGACATTTGAGGTTGTTGTACGCCGCATAAATCGACCCCGGCGTACAGGTGGTGTCGATATATCCGCACGACATCAGCACCGTTTTTTCCGGACCGGCGAACCGGGTGAAATTCGCCGTATCGTAATACGGGGCGACTTCTTTGAAAAAGTTCGGATACAGGGTGCTCAACGCCGCATACCATGACGGCCGGCTGGCTTTCCCCTCCGGAATAAAACACTGACTCGAACGCGCGGCGACGTTGGCGGCGGCGGCTTTCACCTCCGGATTGAAGCTCACCAGCGCCAGCGCCAAACCGCCGCCCTGACTTGAGCCGTCGATGACGAAATGGCGCTTGTCGTACTGCGGCATCGCCGCGACGTAATGAATCACCCGGTCGATGCCGAGAATGACGTTCCGGAAATGGAAGCGCTCACGATCGTCGCCCCGGTCGATGCCATAGGCATGACCGAGCGTATCGTTATAGGCATCCAGCTGTTTCTTCAGCTCCTTGGCATCTTGCGACCCGGCAAATTTATGAACGTTCATCATCACCGCGATTACGCCCCGGCGTGCCAGATCGACATTGGGGCCGGTATTTCCCGGCCCGGCGCCGGGAATGTTGATATAGGCCGGGAACGGTCCTTTGCCGTCCGGAATGGCCAGATAGCCGTACAATTTTTCGCCGTGCAACACATCGGCGGCCACCTTGTACACGGTGACGTTGTCCTTTTTTTCCAGCTCGGTAAGCTCGACTTTCCCTGCCGCGACCGCCTGGCGGCCGTCTTCCCAGAACTTCATGAAGTCGTCCGGCAGCGCGGTGCTCGAACGGATTTTTTCCGGCTCGAAAGCGGCGCCCGCCAGATGCATCTGCTTGGGCTTGGAAAAGCCTTCCTTCTCCGGATACGGTATTTTGGCCAACAGAAATCCCGGTTCGGTCATGGTAAAAGCGACTTTGGTCGGATTGCCCTTGGAGAAATCCACCACCGTTTGGGACAGCGTCCGGCCGCCGCCAAAGGAGAACTCAACCGTGACGGTGCCGGAACTCACCGGCTTGCCGTCCGTGACCGCGCCGACCAGAAAAACCGCTTCCTCTCCACATTGATATTTCGGCAGCTCCCGGTCGTTGGTGAGAGTGAGTTGGGGTTCGGCGGCCGCCGAGAGCGCCGTCAGCGCAACGGCACAGATGGTCCGATACTTCTGCATCGCAGTCATGTTTCGCATCCTGACTTTTATTCTGGAAGGGGATTTCTTTTTTCGTTATCAGAAGAATAGCACCTCTCACCAAAATTTCCCTTTACGGCCGGAAAAAAGAGCACAAAATCTGATTTTTCTGATTCCCGGGACGGATGGACTGCGCGCCCGCCGATGCCCCGGCGATCTTTCGGGCGGAAACTTCCGGTTATTATGGTTGCAACGGGAGTTCGCCTACCGCTCCGCCGTTCGATCGAAGCGCGTGAAAAAGGCCTGCAGCGCCGGAATTTTGCCTAGATAGTGTCGTCAAAAGATTCACATCCAAGCCGCAATACATCTGATTTGTACTGCGGCGAGAAATGACGTCGTATTCTTTGCATACCTGGTAGCGATTCCGCGCCAGCGCTTTAAAGTAAGAAA
>CAZRFG010000558.1:0-1682 GCA_964599205.1 uncultured Victivallaceae bacterium | reverse complement strand
GAGACTGCCCGACAGAATTTTTTTGCCGAAATAGACATTGTCCCACGGCCAGGGGTAGATTGAGCTATCAAGGTCATCGGTGAATTGCAGCGTCGAATTGGGCGTATGAAAAGCCGATTTGCGATAGTTGATGAGATCTCCGAAGCCGTGATTAGGGTAATACATAACCTCCGACGAAAGCTTATCGGCATTGCGGCAGTCCTGATTGGCTTCCAAGAGTTCGGGCGAGAGGAAGATTTCGTGCGGAACTTGGGTCATCAGCAGCAGGAAGCGGGCGGCCTGGGTATCGTCTTCATAGCCGTTGCCGACCGCTTTTTGAAAATATTTCCGGGCTTCGGCGGCATCCTGACGTACACCGACGCCGTACATGTAACAGATGCCGAGCTCATAATTGGCGAAAACATGTTCGTCTTTGGAGGATTTTTCGAGCAGGGCGATCGCTTTCGACAGCGGTTCCTCGGTCTGGCGGCGGAGGAGGCGCCGCGCCTCGGCATAGCGCGCATCGGGGTTTTTATTGGTCTGCCAGCGGTGGTACATTTTGAGCTTGGTATCGCCGTAGAGGCCATAGGGGTAGTGTTGATAATCCGCCGCCGGCAGCGTCAGCAGATCCTCCATGCGGTCAAAACGGTAAAAGACCGGATGCGACAGTTCGAATGTCTGCGACAAGCCCATATGGGGCTGGTCGGTATAAATTGCGACGCTGTTGACGTTCCACGCCAGCGTCTTGATTTCCAGCAGCGGCCGGGCGAACATCACATTGCCGTTGGCAAAGATGGTGACGTATTTGCGGCCGGTGTCGAAGACGATCCGGTAGTGGTTCCAGCCGAACTGGGGGTTCAAAACCGAGTTGAATACTTGCTCCGAATCGCCGGGACCGCGGCAGGCTTCGTCAAAATAGCAGAAAATTCCATTGTATGGCCGCTCCAGAATCCCGGTGATTCGCGCCGGATCGTGGTTGATTTCCGGGTACGAACTGAATGCCAGCGTGAATACGAGATCGCTTCTGATGTCCGACTGCATGGATGGGAATTTGCGGATGAAGAACTCCACCGCGGCGAACCGCATTTTCTTCTTTTTGGCCGGCGGAATCGACGCCTCCAGCGGGTAAAACTGGCGGCGGAGGATGCATGTATCGCACTTGCATGACCGGCTGGTGTGGAACGAATCGGTTCCCGCCCGGATGGCGTCGAGGGTTGGATACATCATCGAGTAGGAAGTCGACTTCGAGAAGCGGTACACCACGCCGCCGGGGGTGTCGAATTTTCGCTCCACGCCCCCTGAACGATTTTCCCATATCCCCTCGGTGACCAGCACGTCCGGGTCCTCGGCATTGTTCTTTTTCGCCAGCGGAGTCGCCGCCTCGTCCGCCGCCGGAGCGGAGAGCAGGCAAAGACACGCCGCCAGCAGTATGCCGAGGCATTTGAAGTTGGCAAAGTCCATCGTCGGTTCTCCTGTTTTACGGCAAAAGTTGCCGGAAGTCAAAGGTCGGGTAATCAAGATTGGGCGGCATCCGCCATTCGGGACAGTGAACGGAGATGTTTTCGTCAAAGGGATCGAAACGGCTCCGGCGGCGCTCTTCAAGGTGAAGTTTCAAAAAGCGCTGCCACATCGCCCGGCTGTCGCGGCGGCCCTCGTCCATCATGCAGGCGGCAGTGGAATACCCGAGATTCATTCCGGCGTCG
>CAZRFG010000557.1:0-1687 GCA_964599205.1 uncultured Victivallaceae bacterium | reverse complement strand
CGCTGCGCTTCACTTCGCTCGCTTTTGAGCGAGCGACCAGCGTTTCGCCGCTGGACCACGCCTCCGTGCGACGGAGGGCGGACGCAAGCTTTGCTTGCTTTTTTTGGCGCTTCGCGCTTTTTTTATTTTTTTTAGCCTGCGGCGCTTTTTTGCTTTTTTGGCTTGACGCCTTATATTATCGGCATGGAGGCAAATCATGAACCGCATCTTCTCCCCGTTCAAAATCAACCGTCTCGAACTCAAAAACCGCTTCGTCCGCTCCTCCGTCAACGAAGGCATGGCCGATGAACACGGCTTCTATACCCCCGCCCTGACCGAACTCCTCGCCCGCCTTGCCGCCAACGACGTCGGGTTGATTCTCTCCGGCTTTGCCGCCGTCCTCCCCGAGCCCGGACTTACCAAATTCCGCGCCATGGCCTGCGACGACCGCTTCATTCCCGGCTTCCGCCAGGCCACCGCCGCCGTCCACGCCGCCGGCGGCAAAATTTTCCTCCAGCTCGTCCATACCGGTCTCGGCGAAAACGCCCTCAGCGCCGAAAGCTACGCCGCCGCCGTTCCCGCCTTTGCCGCCGCCGCCCGGCGCGCGGTCGAGGGCGGCTTCGACGGCGTCCAGCTCCACGCCGCCCACGGCTACTTCCTCAGCCGGACGCTTTCCCAGCCCGACGCCGTGCCCGGCTACGACCGCACCCGGCTGCTGCTCGAAGTCTGCCGGGCCGTCCGCCAAACCGTCGGCCCCGACTTCCCGGTCATCGCCAAAATCAACGCCGCCGACTTCGTCCCCGGCGGCTTCAGCTTCGCCGACTGCACCGACGCGGTGCTCAAACTGCAAGCGCTCGGACTCGACGCGATCGAACTCTCCGGCGGCGTCCAGGCGGCGGGAGAGAAACTCTCGCCGGTGCGGACCGTCAACCCGGTCTCTCCCGCCGAGCCGGTTTATTATGAAAGTGAAGCACGCGAACTTCGCCGCAAGCTCACTATTCCGCTGATCCTGGTCGGCGGCATCCGCTATCCGGAAACCGCCGAACGGCTGGTTGCCGAGCCGGTCGCCGATTTGATTTCGCTGGCCCGGCCGCTGATTTGCGAGCCCGACCTGATCCGCCGCTGGCGCGAAGGCGACCGGCGCCCCAGTTGCTGTATTTCCTGCAACCGCTGTTTCCGGGTGATCATGACCGGCCGCGGTTGTTTCTGTCCGGTCCGGAATCCGCGCAAGACCAAAGCCGCCACCCCTGAAGCGTAAGGAGTGAATCATGAATCCTGCCGTTGAAATCGTCAAAGTGAGAGTCGAGGAACTGCCGGTCTGCCGGTTGATCGGCAAGCGTTATGTCGATGCCGACCGGGATCAGGCGGGGAGTTTTCACGGGCAATGGGTGAAGTGGAACAAGAACCGTTGCTGCGAGCCGTTGCTCGGCGATATTCTGCCGGGGGATGCGGGCGATGTGCTCGGATTCATGCGGATTGTCGGCGGGGTTTTCGAGTATTGGATCGGGCGTTTCTGCCGGGCGGAAGCGGCGGTGCCGGAGAAGTATCAGGCGCTGGACATTGCGCCGCGGCGGATTGCGGTAAGTTTTTTGCGCGGACTTGACGGGGATCCGGCGATTTTCGCGATGCACGATGCGGTGTTGGGGAATTTGGCGAAGCAGGGATTTCTGCTGGATGCCGAGCCGTTTTTCTTTGAGCGTTACAGTCC
>CAZRFG010000556.1:0-1690 GCA_964599205.1 uncultured Victivallaceae bacterium | reverse complement strand
TCGGCCGGGGAAATGATCTCTTTTATTACTTTACTTCCGGCATGGCCTCTTTTGCACCCTTGACGCCGGTGGCGGTGCTGCTGCTGGTCATGACGCGCCGCGCGCCGGAGCCGAAACTTGCCGGGCTCATCGGCTGGGCGTTGCTGCCGATGCTGCTGCTCAGCATTCCAAGCTGCAAACACCTCCGCTATATTACCTTGACGCTGCCGGCCTTTGCCTTGATCGCGGCATGGTGCCTGGAGAAAATGACGAACCTCAATGAAAGACTCCGGGGCATCCGGCGGTTTGCGCTCGGCTGCGGCATCGCGGCTTTGGCGACGGTCGCCGGTTTGCTGACGGTCGGGGTGATCCGGCAGGAGATCGGCGTCCCGTACTGGCATGGCGCGCTCGCGGTCGGCGGAATTCTGCTGTTTCAACAGCTGCTCCGGGAAGATAAGCTGTTGCTTTGTGCCGGCCTTGGCGCCGTGGTCACGGCTCTCGCGATCTTTCCCTTTGAGGCCATGCTCGAAAACTCCCGCGATTTCGTCGCCGCGGTCGAGGCGAAGCGGCAAGGCAAGGTCTGTTTTTTCGAACTGGGACCGGATCATGACGATCTCAAGTATGTCTTTCACACCGCGCCGTCCCGGCGTGGCGACATCCTCTATCTGGGCCGCACCGCTTCCGATCCGGAAAGCCTACTGGCGCGGATGTATCCGACGCAACCGGCGGACCGGATTGTCCCCGGTTTGACGGAGTCCGACCGGATTATTCTGGCGGCAAAAGATTTCCCGAAACTCCAGGCCTTGACTCGCGAATTCGCGCGCGAGGTCGTCGTGGTGGGCCGGGGCCGGATGGGACACCGGACTTTCTACGCCGCCAAAATCGCCGCGAAGATCGGCGGTTCAGGGCGGGCGGCGATTTTCGAAACCATGGGAGAGAATGATGATTCGAAGTAAAAAAATAACCGTTCACAGCCGTCGCGGTGCGGAAATATTGCTGAAAATTGTTTCCTCCGCGTCGATTCAGCTTGCGGCCGGGGCGCTGATGTTGGGGGTATTCGGCTTGAGTTGCTGGGAGAGCTTCCGGGGCCTCGCTCCTTTTCTCCCCCCCGCCGGCGAAGAACTTCGGGTTGAACGCTCCCGCTTTCGGGTGGCGATGTTCGGTGACTTTGCCGACAGCGTGAGTTCGATGGAAATGGTGGCCAAAGACATCGGCGAGCGCAAGCCCGATTTCGCCTTGTGCCTCGGGGATATGACCACCGATGCGACGCCCTCCGAATTCCGGTTCACGCAACGTGAATTCAAAGAAAACTTCACCGTTCCGCTGTATGCGGTGCCGGGGAATCACGATTATTCCCAGCCTTCCGGTTTGCGCCATTACCGGCAAGTTTTCGGACAGGATCATTACTGGTTCGGATACGGCGACACCTTGTTCATCGGGCTTGATACCTCACGCCGGACGATCGAGGAATCGCAGCTGGTATGGTTGGAGACGACGCTTCGAAGGCGCCGTCCGGATTTTCGCCGCTGCGTCATTGTGACCCACGTTCCGCCTTTTGATCCGTTTCCGGGAGGCGAGCGGCACTTGCCCCCGGATGCCGCCGGGGAGTTGAAGAGCCTGATCGATTCATATCGGGTGGATCTCTTGGTGACCGGCCATGCGCATTTGTACGGCAAAACCAAATTCGGCCATGCCGACTGGGTCAGTCTGC
>CAZRFG010000555.1:0-1690 GCA_964599205.1 uncultured Victivallaceae bacterium | reverse complement strand
AAACCCGAGGCGCTTCCCGGGCCAACCCCGGAACCGCCCCCGGAACCCGCCCCGGCGCCGACTCCGGAACCGACCCCGGAACCGGTCAAGCCGCCCGCGCCGGAACCGGCGGCGGAAGCGGCAAGTCATGAAGAACTGATCTCCACCCCGGCCGCGCCGCCGGAGCCGCGCTCCCGGCCTTCCAAAGTCGCCAAAGTCAAAAAGGCGGACGACGATGACCCCGCCCCGCCGCCGCCCGTCGCCGACGAAGACCTCGGCATCGTCCAGCCCGAATTCGGGTTCTGATCCTGATTCGCTCACATTGATCGCTCGGCAGTATGACCTCCGCAAAAACGCTCCCGGTTCGACCGGAGCGGCGATTCACGCCCCTCCGGCAACCCTGCCATCAAAGCGCACGGACGCTGGCACGTTCGATCAGCTCGTAATCGATCAGCAGGTCGCCGGGCGCGGGCTCGCTGCGAATCTGGATTTCCAGAATGTCGAGCGCGCGGCGGACGATTTCCGGGATATTCTGGCGGATGGTAGTCAAGGGCGGCACCGCGTAGCGGCTGGTGGTGGTGTCTTCATAGGTGATGACCGATAGCTCGGCGGGAATCCGCACCCCGCCGGCGGCGAGCAGCGCGGGAACCGCGAGGCTGTTGCTTTCGCCGTTGACGATCAGTGCCGAGAGCCGTTCGCGGCGGACGAATTCGATGATTTCACCGATCCGGTCGGATTCGATCAGATACGGCGTGTCGCCGGGGCAGTCGCGCCGGAAGTATTGGCGGAACGCCTGAATCCGGGTGCGCACGGTGCGGCTGCCGGAGCGGCGGGAGAGCAAATCGTCGAGGTTGCCGGAGGTGACTTCGGGACGGACGGCGCGAATGCCGATGCGCGAGAGGAGAAACCCGATCCGGCGATGGCCGCGCGCGGTCAGGTAGTCGAGCGCGAGGCGGACGCCCTGCGCGTCGTTGCCGGAGACCGAGGCGATGTTGTTCATCCGGTTGGGGTCGGTGTTGAGGCAGACCAGCGGCAGCAGCTGCTCCTCGGCCCAGCGGCGTTCGAAGCCGCTCCGGCTCATCAGCGAAAACGCGCCCGCGAAATTGGCGGTGGAGAGGAGTTGCTCGCCCCCCTCCATGATGATCTGGGCGTGGTAGTTGCGCCGTTCAAACTCGTCGAAGATCGCCTGCTGCATCATGGTGATATAGCTCAGAAACGCGGTTTCTTTCTGGAGAATGACGGCGATGTGGCGGACTTTGCCGAGATAGTTCATCTCGCGGGCGATCCGGAGCACTTTTTCGCGTACCTCGGCCTTGACCCAGGGGCCGGAGCGGAGCACCCGCGAGACGGTGGCCTGGGATACTCCGGCGGCGGCGGCGATGTCCTGTTCGGTAATGATGTTGCACCTCCGGTTCCGGTTGGTTCGGAACCAGGTACAAAATAGCGCGGCAATGGCGGAATGCAAGGCCTTTATTCAGGTCTTATTCAGGTTTTTGCCGGAGAAAAATTTGTTTTCGGATACGGTCCGACCTATAATAGCACAAGAATGTAAAGTGCTGTGGTCATGAATGTAAAAGGGAGGACCGCGAGATGGGAAGAAGAATGTTTACTTTGATCGAACTATTGGTGGTGATCGCGATCATTGCGATTCTGGCTTCGATGCTGCTGCCGGCGCTCAACAACGCCCGCGAGTCGGCGCGTTCGACCCAGT
>CAZRFG010000554.1:0-1697 GCA_964599205.1 uncultured Victivallaceae bacterium | reverse complement strand
CGGCAGCGTGGTATGGGCGGCGACCACGCCACCCAGATGCGCCGCCATACCGGCGGCGCAGATGATCACCTTGAATCCGCGTTCTTCGGCCGAGGCCGCAAACTCGCAAGCCTGGACCGGAGTCCGGTGCGCCGATATGGCGTGCACCTCGTAACCGATCCCGAAACGGTCAAAAATCGGGAAAGCGCCCTGAACGACCGGAAGGTCGCTTTTGCTTCCCATCAGAATGGCGACTTGGGGTTTCCGCATTCCTGACTCCCGGATTATTCGGCGAGCGGGTTCGGAGCCGCCGGCGCTTCGGTTTCGACCGCTTCGGCCGCGCCGAATTCGTAGGTCAGCAGCCCTTCGGCGATTTCAAGCAAGGCGACATCGAGGCAATTTTCGGAGTCGCATTTGATCATCGGACGGGCGCCGAGCGCCAACTGGCGCGCGCGCTTGGCCGACACGATCGACAGAATCTGCGGGTCCGAAATAACCTTTCGCGCACGATCCAAATAAGCGTTGTTCATAGTCCAATCCTTTCATTTTCCGCCGGACGGAGCATCCCGCCCCGCCCGGCGGCGGTCCATCAATAGTCGATGATATCGCGGTGATTGTCGATCAGCGCGGTATCGCCGGACATCACCCGCATGAAGCGTTTTTCAAACTCGGCGACCGAGTCGAGCACATAGCGCTCGGCGAGCACGGTACGCTTTTCGCACTTGAGGGCGTCGCGCAACAGCAGCATGCCGACAAAGATATAGGTCTCCATGTCGACCAGGTTGCGGGCCATCAAATCGTGATAGGCGGGATCGCGCTTTTCGGCGATGTACTTGACCGCTTCAAGCTGACGGGCGTGGAGCCCGGCGACGGTTTCCTTGAGCCGCAGCAGCTTCCCGGTGAAGGGCAGCGCGAAGAGCTCGGCGAGACGCTGGTCGTTGTGACGCTGGATCACCCCGCCGATGGCCGCCACCACCTGGAGCTGGGTGGTGCCTTCGTAGATGTTGGTGATGCGGGCGTCGCGGTAGTAGCGCTCGACGTTGAAGTCCTTCATATAACCGGTACCGCCGTGGATCTGGATCGCGTCGTAGGCGACCTGATTGGCGATTTCGGTGGCGAGGGCTTTGCACATCGGGGTCAGCACCGCGGCGACGTTGTTGTAATACTTCTGCTTGGCGCGGTCTTCGACGGAGACGTTTTCGCCGTGCTCGACCAGCGCGGTGTAGCCGTTGCGCAAATCGACCGCGCGAGTGGTCTCATAAAGGAGCGCGCGGGCGGCGGTGATCTTGAGCTTCATCGAGCTCAGCATTTCGTACACCGCCGGGAACTTGTCGATCGGCTGCTTGAACTGCTCGCGCTCGGAAGCGTACTTGCGCGCTTCGCGATAGGCGGCTTCGGCGACGCCGAGGGCCTGGGCGCTGATCGCCACCCGGGCGCCGTTCATCAGGCTCATCACGTAACGGATCAAACCGAAACGGCGTTTGCCGCAGAGTTCGGCCGGGACGTCATTGTACTGCAGTTCGCAAGTCGCGACGCCGTGGATCCCGAGCTTGTGCTCGATCCGGCGCACCACCAGCTGCGGGCAGGCGTCGGCGATGAACATCGAGAGGCCGCGGCCGTCGCTGGAACCGGCTTCGGAACGGGCCAGCACCAGGTGCACCTTGGCGCAGCCGTTGGTGATGAACCGCTTCATGCCGTTCAGGTACCACTGGCCGGTC
>CAZRFG010000553.1:0-1704 GCA_964599205.1 uncultured Victivallaceae bacterium | reverse complement strand
ACTCTAACCAATTGAGCTACTCCCCCGCATGAACACGTCCAGTTGATTCCTGAGACAGTACATAAAAATAGCCCGATTTTTTGAAATTTCAACCTGTAAACGCAAAAAAAGCAATTTTTCATTGCAAAAAAACGCTCGGCGGATTATCTTATCCCACCAAAAGCCCGGAGAAAGACGCCAAATGAAAAAACTGCCGTTGCTGTTGCTGTTGTTCGCCGCCGTCCTGTCGCCGTCAATCGCCGCCGACAAAACCGATGCCGCCAATCCGCCCCCCGCCAAAGACAAAGCCAAGGACGACAAGAAAAAAGAGAGCAAAAACGTCTCTCCGATCCCCGGCATGACCACGGTTCGGGCCGCCGACCTCAAACGCGACACCGAGCGCCGGATGCGTACCGCTTTCAACGCGATCGAGCACGAGTACAGCGTGCTTCGCGAACGCCTCGAACGCGCCGACGTCGAAAAGAACCCCGACCGCCAGCCGCGCGCGGATAAGCTCAAGACCCAGATGAAAGCCCTCTCCGATCGCGTTGAAAAAGCCGCCGACTCGGTCGCCGACGGCCTTACCGGCGAAGCCGCCGAAGCCGCCAAGCTGATGGTCATGCAGACCAAGCTCGAATATTTGAAGCAATTGGAGACCGGCAAAAAAGTCTCCGCCGTCGAAAAAGCCGAAATCGCCAAAGCGGTCGCCGCCGCCAAAGGCGGCCCGGCCAAAACCGATGAAGCCAAAACGGGCGAAGCCGCCGCCGGAACGCCGCCGGCCAACACCCCCGGCGAAACACCGCCGGCCAATGCCCCCGCCGCGGAATGAACATGCCACCTGCCATTCTATTCGCCGCCGCGATTCTGCTCTCCGCAATTGCGCCGTCGACAGGAGCCGAAAAAATGGAAATCCCCCAAGGTTCAATTCGCGAATTCATCTTCTCCGACTCGAAACTCCTGCCGGGAACCACCCACCTGGTCAAAGTGTACCGCCCGGCGCAATACCGCGACGGCGAGGCGGCGGCGCTCTACGTCTCGCAGGACGGCATGCGCGAACACGAACCGCGCGTCCTCGACCGGCTGATCGCCGCAGGCGCGATGCCGGTCACCGTCGGCGTCTTTGTCTCCCCCGGCCGGATTCCGCCCACCCGGCCCGATGGCTTCGAGCGTTCGTACCGCTGCCCCGAATACGACTCGCCGGGCCCCCGCTACGCCGATTTCCTGATTCAGGAGCTCCTGCCCGAAGTCGAGCGGAGATATCAGATTCGTTTCGCCGCATCCCCCGATTACCACGCCATCGGCGGCTGCTCCTCGGGCGGCATCGCCGCCTTCAACGCGGCCTGGAGCCGCAACGATTTCTTCCGGCGCGTCTACATGTCGAGCCCGTCCTTCGTCGCCTTCCTCGGCGGCGAAGCGTTGCCGGTGCTGGTGCGCAAAACCGAAACCAAACCGATCCGGAGCTTCCTGACTTTCGGCACCGACGACATGCGCAACGCCGCCGGCGACTGGCATATCCAGGGCCTCGCCATCCGCGACGCGCTCGATTACGCCGGATACGACTTCGCATTTGAAGTCTACGCCGGCGGCAAACACGGCGCGGGCTTCAACGACGAAGCCGTCTTCGAACGCGCCCAGCGCTTCCTTTGGCAAGGCTTCCCCGCCCCTGTCACTTCCCGGCACCTCCCGCCCCGCCTCGCCGACGTGGTTTCGGTGGAACACGGCTGG
>CAZRFG010000552.1:0-1720 GCA_964599205.1 uncultured Victivallaceae bacterium | reverse complement strand
AATTATCCACAATCGCTCAAATCTTCACCCGCCGGCCCGCAGGGGGACGGCTCCGGCGGCTGCCGGACTTTGCTGAAAGAAAAAAGGAGCCGAACGGTTTCAGCCGTGCGGCTCCAGATTCATCATCACATCATCACCGGACGATCAGTTCTTCTTGGCCGGAACCAGCACGCCGCGACGATTTTTGCTCCAGGCGGCTTCGTCGGAACCATTGACCGCCGGACGGTCTTCGCCGTAGCTGATGGTCTTCATGCGGCCGTCTTCGAGGCCGACGCCGGCGAGGTAGGAACGAATCGCATTGGCACGGCGTTCGCCGAGCGCGCGGTTGTACTCTTCGGTACCGCGTTCGTCGCAGTGCCCTTCGATGATCAGCACCAGCTGTCCATGTTCGGCGAGGTACTTGGAGACGCGGTCGAGTTTGGCGGTTTCGCTCGGGGGCAGCACGTCGGTGTCATACCCGAAGTAGACGATCGGGAAGCCGAGGTTGTTGCCGGGATCGACCGGAGTCCAGTCGTTGGGGTTCTTGCTGAGCGAACCGTCGTTCGCGCCGTCTTTCCAGGCATTGGCGTCTTCAAGGCCGGTGCCTTTGCCGAGGCCGCCGCCGAGACCGTTGGCGTCATCCATCGCTTGGGGCAGCGGTTCCAAGTTGTCTTTCGGGACCGAGTTATCGCAGCCGGCTGCGAAGAGAAGTGCGAGCGCAAAAGCGCCGCCGAGACAAAGACGGAAAATCGACATAAAACCATCCTCCATATCACTTGGGATTTGTTTAGTTTTCTGCTGTTGCATTAAGATAAACTTTTTTTTTGAAAAATCCACATGATAAAGCAACTTTTTTCCGCTTTTTTTTCACTTTTGAGGGAAAGAAGAGCCCCTTTCCGCCTTGATATTGCGCCGCGGGGGTATTATATTATTTTCGATCGTTTTAAAAGTCCTCTATTTTATATACTTAAGGAATGGAAAAATGAACATCGAATGGGACAAGCTGGGATTCGAATTCCGCCCGGCCAAGGCGAATCTGCGCTTCAAGTACGAAAACGGCCAATGGGACGCGGGAAAGCTCTGCGAAACTTATGACATCACGCTTTCCGTCGCCTCCAACTGTTTGCATTACGGCCAGGCCATCTTTGAAGGGCTGAAAGCGTTCACCTGCCAGGACGGCAAAGTCCGGATTTTCCGTCCCGAGGCCAATGGCAAACGGCTCAACAGCTCGGCCCGCCACCTCCTGATGCCGGAATTCCCGGTCGACCGTTTCGTCGAAGCGGTGCGCCAGGTGGTCGCCGCCAATATCGAATACGTTCCCCCCTTCGGCACCGGCGGTTCGCTCTACATCCGGCCGGTGATGATCGGCACCTCGCCCCAGATCGGGGTCGGGGCGAGCCAGGTCTATGAACTCATCATCATGGTGGTTCCGGTGGGCGCTTACTACAAAGGCGGGATCAAGGGCGTCGACGCGATGATTTCGCGCGATTACGACCGCGCCGCCCCGCACGGCACCGGCCACATCAAAGTGGCCGGCAATTACGCCGCCAGCCTCTACCCGGCCAAAATCGCCAAGGAAAAGCATTGCCCGGTGGCGCTCTTCCTCGATCCCGAAACTCATCAGTATATCGATGAATTCGGCACCAGCAACTTCCTCGCCATCGACGCCGCGGGCAACTATGTCACCCCGAATTCGGGCTCGGTGCTGCCCAGCATCACCAACTGCTCGCTGATGGAGATC
>CAZRFG010000551.1:0-1725 GCA_964599205.1 uncultured Victivallaceae bacterium | reverse complement strand
AAGTCGCGCATGGCGACCGCGCCGCGCAAATTGCCGTTGCGGTCGACGACCAGCAATTCGGCGGCGTGGTGAGTCAGAAACAATTTGGCCAACTGCACCGCGGGCACATCCTCGGAAACCTTGATGAAGTCCTCGCGCATCACATCGGCGACCTTGGTCTCTCCGGCATTGGCCAGCATGTCGGCAAACGGTTCGAAATTATAAATCGGGGTCAGATCATCCAGCCAGAGCATGTGTTCGGGCAGGCTGTAGCGCAGGATATCCTCCAGCGCGATAATGCCGCGCAAATCGCCCTCGTCGTCGAGCACCGCCATCTGCTCGGCCCGGGTTTCGGCGAACCGGCGGATGGCCAGAGCCAGCGTATCCTGCTCAAGCAATACATGAACCTTGCTGCCGGTCAGGTCGCCGACCTTGAGGTAGTCCGGCAGCCGCAACGGAATATCCTGGAAAAAAGCCATGATTTCGGAAATCCGGTGCAGGTCGGCCAGCCGGGCGATCCGTTCGGTGTCACCGAACTCCCGCGCCAGCGCCGATACCACCTGAAGATGAAGTCCCGGATTCTCCGCCGGCGACAGCACCAGCACCACGACGTGAACCGTTTCCGCTGAATTCGCCCCGCCGAATTCCACCCCGTCTTCACTGGTGGCGAGCGCCACCAGCGGTTCGTTCAGCCCCGCGACCCGCGCATGCGGCATCGCCAATCCCGGCGCAATCACCGTCGGAAACAACGCTTCCCGGTCGAAAACCTCGCGCTCCGCCACCGTCGCATCCAGCCCGGGATTCTGCATTGCCAGCAGGCGGATCAACTCGTGGATGATCGCCTTGCCCGAAGCGGCTTCGCTGTGACAGATGACATTGTCCCCGGAAACGAAATCAAGAAATTTGCCGGACATACAGCATCCTTTCCCCGAAAAGTTGCCTCCCTTCGTCCACGGGACTCGGGACTTCCGGGCACCGCCCGGAAGCTTCGGGTACTTTCCGGGGGCCCCGCTCTCCGGCATTCCGTCCGGCAAAACGCCGGACTCACGCCTTTGAGTAAGATCATCTCCGCGGCGGAAAGGTTGCTTTGCGTCTCCCGCGAAATGCGCGATTCCGGAAAGCGCCGCCGGCGGCACGGACCCATTCCGAATATAGCCCGCCGAACTCGTTCTGGCAAATATCCGGCAGTAAAAACCGCGATTTTTTCCGGGAAGTGCAGCAAAAAACAACCGGCGGCGGCAATGCCTCCGCCGGTTGTCCAGGAAAATGCCGACGCTACTTGAGTTCTTCCATCAGCGCCGCCGAAAAGGCCAGACAGCGGGGCAGATGGAAGAAGGTCTTCCACTTGCCGCCCTTGAGCATGTGGGTGGGTTCGCCGCGGCGGTTCAGATAGGCGAACCATTCGCCGTATTCCGGATCGGGGAAGTGGCCGAAACTCCATTCGTCGACCTTGCGGAACCAGTCGAGAAAGCGAGGATCGCGGGTCACCTTGTAGGCGTAGAGCGTCGCGATGGTTGCTTCGTTGTGCACCCACCAGAGCTTCATGTCGTGCTGAAGCTCCAGATGCGGCTTGCCCAGTACATCCATGAAGTAGAAAATCCCGCCATACTGTCTGTCCCAGCCGAATTCCAGCGTCTTGGCGATGATGTTGATCACCTCCGGCACACGGGCGGTGTCGCCGCTGCCGGTCAGATAGTCGAGGATGAACCACATCGCTTCGAGCACATGGCCCGGATTGAGCATCCG
>CAZRFG010000550.1:0-1732 GCA_964599205.1 uncultured Victivallaceae bacterium | reverse complement strand
CGATTTGTCGAACTCCACCACGCCGAAACGCTCGGGGTCGCAGACGTAGTAGCCGAAAACGGTTGCGCCGCTCTCGCGTTCAGCGGCATTTTTGAGGAACCGGCGGAAGTTGGCGCCGTAAAAAATATTGTCGCCGAGCACCATCGCCACCCGGTCACTCCCGATGAAATCGGCCCCGATAATGAACGCCTGCGCCAGTCCTTCCGGTTTCGGCTGGACCGCGTAGCTCAGCTTGACTCCGAAACCGGAACCGTCGCCGAGCAGGCGTTTGAAGCCGGGCTGATCTTCCGGAGTGGTGATGATCAAAATGTCACGGATGCCCGCCAGCATCAGGACGCTCAGCGGATAGTAGACCATCGGCTTGTCGTAGACCGCCAGCAACTGCTTGGAAACCCCGAGGGTGATCGGGTGAAGGCGGCTTCCCGCGCCGCCGGCCAGAACGATACCTTTCATCAAGACTTTCCTCCCTGTCCCAGCCGTTCCCCGGCGTATTTCTGTTCCCGGATCGGTCGCCACCACCAGTCGTTTTCGAGATACCATTTGACGGTGCGGCGGATGCCGGAGTCGAAGTCCTCCTCCGGCTCCCAGCCGAGTTGTTTGCGTAGTTTGTCGGCGTCGATC
Source organism: uncultured Victivallaceae bacterium (assembly GCA_964599205.1). Taxonomy (GTDB): domain Bacteria; phylum Verrucomicrobiota; class Lentisphaeria; order Victivallales; family Victivallaceae; genus JAVBUI01. The sequence continues at coordinate 1,111 of CAZRFG010000550.1, read as the reverse complement.
GCGTAGCGCCGGTCATGGCCCGGCCGGTCGGCGACGAAAACGATCTGGTCGGCATAGCTTCCCGTGGCTTTGGGCTTCAATTCGTCAAGGATTCGGCAGATGGTCTCGACTACTTCGAGGTTGGTGCGTTCGTTGCGGCCGCCGACGTTGTAGGTTTCGCCGGGAATGCCCTTCTGGTTGATCAGATAGAGCGCCTTGGCGTGATCGTCGACGTAGAGCCAGTCGCGGATGTTGTCGCCCTTGCCGTAGATCGGAAGATTTTTGCCGTCGAGGGCGTTGAGGATCACCAGCGGGATCAGTTTTTCCGGGAAGTGGTAGGGGCCGTAATTGTTGGAACAGTTGCTGACCAGCACCGGGAGTCCGTAGGTGTGCCCCCAGGCGCGGACCAGGTGGTCGCTCGCGGCTTTGCTCGCCGAATAGGGTGAACGCGGATCGTAAGGGGTTGTTTCCGAAAAAAGGCCCTCGGAACCCAGCGAACCGTAGACTTCATCGGTCGAAATGTGCTGAAAGCGGAACGCTTTTTGCTTTTCCGCCGGCAGCGTTTTCCAGTATCCCAGCGCGGCGTGGAGCAGATTGGCGGTGCCCATCACGTTGGTTTCGACGAATTCCAGCGGGTTGTCGATCGAGCGGTCAACGTGGCTCTCGGCGGCAAGGTGCATCACGGCGTCCGGCCGGAATTCAGCGAAAAGATTTTTCATTGCCGGATCGCAGATATCCATTTGGACGAAGCGATAATTGGCCGCGCCCTCGACTTCCTTGAGACTGGCGAGGTTGCCGGCATAGGTTAGCTTGTCGAGATTGAGCACCTCGGCGAGTTGGTTCCTGACCAGATGCCGGATCAGCGCCGAGCCGATGAAACCGGCGCCTCCGGTCACAATGATTTTCTTCATGAATTCACCTTTCGATCAGTGAGAGAAATGAGTCAATGCACTTTTTCCGATCGGGTAGACGTTGAAGCCGATCTCGAAAAGGGTATTATGGTCGAGGATGTTGCGCCCGTCGAAAATGAAGGCCGGTTTCTCCATCGAGGCGAAGATCCGTTCAAAGTCAAGCTCTTTGAAACACTGCCACTCGGTCATCAGGGCGATCGCGTGAGCGCCTTTGGCGGCGT
>CAZRFG010000549.1:0-1733 GCA_964599205.1 uncultured Victivallaceae bacterium | reverse complement strand
CCGCTTTTTGCTGTGGTTGGGAATCACACGCCGAAACCATCGTGGCGGCGGCAAGGACGAATGGCAGCACAAGATTTCCTAGGCGCATGGGAAACATCGCATCTTCGCTAAAGGTAAGGAGCCCCGTCGAGCAAGACGGTAGACAGCCGGAAAAGGCGACTGTACCCTACAGTACAGTTTTTCCACGATCAAGCTTAATCCAGTTACGGAATCTTACGCAGACACGAATGTCCACCCCCCATGGAAAAACGATGTACGACCAGGAAAAAAGCATGGCCGAAAGGCGAGAAAAGTCCCAGACACGAGGAGAGGCGCGCCGCCAAGCGATCTTGGAGGCCGCAACCGATTTGTTCCTAAAAAAGGGATACGCCGCGACCAGCCTGAGCGACATCATCCATCATTCAAAAGGTTCGCGCAGCACCGTCTACACCCAATTCGGGAGCAAAGAGGGGCTGCTTTGCGCCATGGTCCGGGAAATAACCCTCAGGGTCTGGCGCGTGATCCAGGAAAACGACAATGCCGGTCTTTGCGGCAATGTCGAGGATTATATGGTCGGCCTGGCGCGACGATTCCTAATGGCCGCCGTCTCGCCCCTGGCCATCGCCGTCAACCGCATCCTGGCCGCGGAAGGCCGCCGTTTGCCCGAAATCAGCCACCTCTTCTTTAAGGCGGGGCCGATGGTGGTCGAAGAACAGCTCGCCGTCCGTTTCCAAGCCATTCCGGCGGTCCGCCGAGGGGAGATCGAACCCGAAGCGGCCGTGCGCATTTTTCTGGGCATGGTCGTTTCCGGCTATTTTTTCCGATGTACTCTGGGCTTGGTGCCGCCCCCCGGAGAAGAGGAAATCGACCGCCATGTCCGGACGGCGGTCCACATTTTCCTGCGCGGGCTGGAGGTTTCGCCCCAAGCGCCGCTGACGTCCTTTTCTCAGGAGACCTGCCTGCAGGAATGGCCGCAAGCCCCCTCGCTCAGCGCGTCGATGACCATCGGTTCGAGCCGTCCGGAAAACGGATAAGCCTGAGCGATATCGCGTCCGCCAAAAAGCGAGCGCGGACGCAACGGCAGGCCGCCGCTCGGTCCTGTCCGGACGGTGAGGAAAACCGGTCCGGCAAGGACGCTAGAACAGCCGAGGCATTTTCAAAAGGCGGCCGGTCAGTTTCCCGGGCGATCGTGCCGGATATAATCTTCCCATACCCGTTCGATCTGAAGCATGGTCTGGCTGGTCTTTTCCATGGACTCGTCCGTACCTTCGACCTGACTCGCCAGGTGGAGCTGAAGCTCATGCACGATCGTGCACAGGCGCAGTCCCTTATCCGTCAGCTTCAACCGCACCGACCTCCGGTCATGGGTGCAGCGTTCCTGATCCAGATAGCCGAATTCAGTCAGCTTCTTGATGTTATAGGAGACGTTCGAGCCATGATAATAGCCGCGGTCCTTGAGATCGCGGATGACGACCTCGGCTTCCCCGATATTATAAAGCAAAAGTGCCTGGACGGCGTTGATGTCACCGATTTGCGCACGACGGAGTTCAGCCCGGAGCACGTCGAGGAAGTGCCGGTGCAGGCGTTCGATCAAGCGGACGATGTTGAAATAGGAGGAGGTCATGCTAGGGATGATATGAGGGGCCTCAACAACCTGCAATCCAAAATGATTATTTGACGATAACAGCAGGATTAAGTTCCGTATAACGGGAATTTTTGCCGGATGGCAATAGAAAAGCGCCGAATATGCACGC
>CAZRFG010000548.1:0-1739 GCA_964599205.1 uncultured Victivallaceae bacterium | reverse complement strand
GCGACCAGCGTTTCGCCGCTGGACCACGCCTCCGTGCGACGGAGGGCGGGATTGGGCGCTTCGCGCTTTTTTTTTGGGGCGCTTCGCGCTTTTTTTGAGCCTGCGGCGCTTTTTTTATTTCTGGTAGCGGTCCATCAGGCGGCGCATTTCGGCCACCGCCGGGCCAATCCCGGTAAACACCGCGCGCGCCACAATGCTGTGCCCGATATTCAACTCATGTAAATACGGAATCTCCAGAATTCCGTCGATATTCAAATAATCAATCCCATGCCCGGCATTGACCTTGATCCCCAGCGAATTCGCCAACTCCGCCCCGGCAATCAACCCCTCCAACACCCGCCGCTGCTCCGCCCCCGCCGTATTCGCATAATGCCCGGTGTGCAACTCGATGTAATCCGTCCTCAGCTTCGACGCCATCTCAATCTGCGCCGGCACCGCGTCGATAAACAAACTCACCACAATCCCCAATCCCTGCAGCCGCTTGATCGCCTCCCCCACTCGCGCCGCCTGCCCGACCACATCCAGCCCCCCCTCGGTGGTCAGCTCCTGCCGCTTCTCCGGCACCAGACAACAACTGTGCGGCTTGAGCTTGGCGGCAATCCCCAGCATCTCCTCCGTCACCGCCATTTCCATATTGAGGAATTTCACCTTCGCCGCCAGCGCCGTCAAATCGGCGTCGTTGATGTGACGACGGTCTTCGCGCAAATGCGCGGTAATCCCCCACGCCCCCGATTTCTCGCAAATCAGCGCCGCTTCAACCGGACTCGGTTCCTTGGCCAGACGCGCCTGCCGGATGGTGGCGACATGATCGACATTGACTCCCAGATTCAGCATATTTCCTCCGCACTTGCCCTGATCAGTTGATCGAGTTCATACAATTCCACTTCCCAGCCGTCCGGTTCCAGCCCGGCCGGGTGAAAAATCACTCTGAGCGGCCGCAGCGCAAACGCCAACGACCGGATGGTTTTCGCCAACAATTTCGGCGTCAGATGGTTGCCGCTCGCCGCATCGTAATGAAACTCCAGCGTCCGCACCGAAAAAGCGACCGGATGGAGAATTTGTTCGGGAAGCGCGGCAAAAGCGGCTTCATGGGGGTGAAGTTCGACCAGCACCCCCAGGTGCCGGCCGGGGAGTTCGCGCATGAAACTCGCCAGCTGTCCCGGCGTCAGCATCGCGTCCGGCAGCCGGAGCGGCATTTCGAAGTCGATTTCGATTTCCTCGAGCGCGCCGCAGAAGCCGCGGAGCATAGTGAGCAAGGAGTCGCGGTATTCGGGGTCGTTGAGGGTGGAACCGATGTCAAAGGCGGCGGAGACGGACAATGCGCCGGCGTCTTTGGCGTCGCAGGCGCGTTGTTTGAGCTGTTTCAGGAATTCCAGCCGGAGCCGCAGATTTTCGTTGGGCGAGAGGGCGCAGAGGCCGCGGTCGAGGAGTTCGCCGCAAAGGATCTGTTTGCCGGTGAATTCGCCGAGGTGGCGGACGGAGTCGGGGCAGTCGAGCAGCAGCGACGGGATTTTCAGGAGTGAAAGCGACGGCGGCAGTTCCGGCAGCGAGGCCAGGTGTTCCGCGTTATCGATCGCGACGCCGTATGTCAGTTGTGGTTTCATGTTGTTGTTTTCCAAGTTATCCTGCGTGCCTTGTGCCCGTATCCCGGTCAAGGGCCGCGTGCTCCGCGTGCCTTGTGCCCGTATCCCGGTCAAGGGCCGCGCCCTTGCGCGGTTTCCAAAGGGCGCGGAGCCCTT
>CAZRFG010000547.1:0-1750 GCA_964599205.1 uncultured Victivallaceae bacterium | reverse complement strand
GGCGGCGACGATGTCCGCACCACCGCTGCCCGCAACGATGCGCCGACCAACGGCGGCCTGACCAATATCGCCTATGTCGACGGCCACGCCGGGAGCGGCAAATATATGGAGCTCTACAACGCCCAGGAGCCGCCGTACAACACTGCCGTCAACACCGTTTTCCAGCACGGGATCAATACCGCGGCGGAAATACCCTTTTGAACTCAAACGGAGAACACCGATGAAAAAATTACTGCTCGCGCTCGGGAGCGCCGCTCTGCTGTTCACTACCTCCTCCTCCGCCGAGGGTGATTGGAAAAGCGCGATCCGGCCGGACCATCCCCGGCTTTTTATTTCGCCGGAAACGCTGCCCGAGATCAAGTCGCATGCCGCGACCGTGCTCGCCAAAGAGTTCGCCGCGCTCAAAGCCGAAGTCGACGCGCTCGATCCCGATCCCAAGTTTGAGCTTCTGACCGACCGCTTCGAAATCGTCGACGGCGTAGCCAAGTGCAAAGTGCCCTATTCCGAGGGCCTGATGCTGGTCAAGCTGCGCGGCGCCGACGAAGCCCAGAAGTGCGCGCTGCTCTATCTTTTGACCGGAGAACCGCAATACCGGGACAAGGCGTACCGCTATCTGATGGTCGCGTTGGAGCTTTTTCAGTGGTGCTATCAGCATCAAATCCTGGTCGACTGGCATTCGTCGCTGCGGCAGAATGCGATCACCGCCTACGACTGGATTTACTCCGGCTTGACGCCGGAACAGCGCCGGGCCTTTATGAAGCCGATGCTGGAGAACATCCGCGACCTCCAGACCGCCAAATTCCACCACAACGGCGGCTCCGGGATCAACACCGGCAATTACGGGGTAACCAACCTCGCGCTCTTCGCCGGACTCGCCGCCTACCGCGACGGCATCGACGACGAACTTGCCGAAAAACTGCTCGACGGCGCGTATGAGCGCAACCTCAAAATGCTCGCGTTCCGGGAAGATATCTCCGGCGGCAGCGGCCTCCTGGTCGCGCCGACCGCGGGGTACAGTTTCGGGATGTATCCCTATGCCACTTTCATCTTTTTTCACCTGATGAAGTCGGCGACCGGCCGGGAGGCGGCGGATCAATATCCCCAGATGCTCGATTATCCCAACTGGTTCAGCTGGGCGTCGATTCCCGATCGCGGGCGCTTCCTCCAGTACGGCGTCGGCGACACCGAGCACCTGGAAAACCTGCTGCCGACCGGCGAAATGTATACTCACCTCGCCCAGACCATCCATTTTTACGGCAAACAGCACCCGGAGCGGATGGCGCCGATCTATGCCGCAATGCAGCTGCTGCCGCAGAGCGACCGCCGTTTTTCGCGCTGGTATCCGGTGCTGCCGTTCCTCCTCACCGGCTTCGACCCGGCCAAGGTCGGCGCGGCCGATCCGTCAGTGCTGGAGAGCGGGGCGCGGGCGGCTTATTTCCGCCCCTTCGGCTTGCTGGTGATGCGTTCCGGGGTGGCCGCGGACAAGACCCACGCGCTGTTCCGTTTCGGCTCGCAGCAGGGGCACCATTCGCATTATGATGAAAATGCCTTCATCATTTTCCGCCAGGGATTCCTCGCCCTCGACTCCGGCAGCCGCTGCAAAAATATGCACCACGTCAACTACGCCCCCCAGACGGTGGCTCACAATGCGATTCTGATCCACATGCCGGAGGAGGAGATGGGCGCCTTCTGGAAGCCCTGGGGCAGCACCGCCAAGGTTGATTCGGAGGTTTTCTTCAACCACGGCGGC
>CAZRFG010000546.1:0-1756 GCA_964599205.1 uncultured Victivallaceae bacterium | reverse complement strand
TACCCATCCGACAAGTTAAAGCTGAAATTTGCAGATGAACCTTTATCAACAGCCTGCAAATCTTATTTTTTTCCGCACAGGGACGCCAGCGCGATCGATATCACCTTGCTCTCCGGGGTATCGGCCCGGGACGTGACCACGACCGGGCGCCGGGCGCCGAGAATCAAACCGGCGATTTTGCCGCCGCCCATATAGACCAGCGATTTGCCCAGGATATTGCCGACTTCAAGGTTCGGCACCAACAAAATATCCGCCTTGCCGGCGACCGGACTGACGATCCCCTTGTGACGAGCCGCCGCTTCGCTGACGGCATTATCCAGAGCCAGCGGGCCATCGACGACGACGCCTTTCAGCTGCCCCCGGTCCGCCATCTTGGCCAGCGCCGCCGCATCGATCGTTCCCGGCATGTCGGCATTCACAGTTTCCACCGCCGCCAGCACCGCCACCTTCACCGGGTCGACGCCCAGTCGCTGAAATACGCTCGCCGCGTTCTGGATGATATCCGCCTTTTGCGGCAGCGTCGGCATGATGTTCATCCCGCCGTCGGTCACGCCGATCAGGCGGTCAAAGCCGTTCAGTTCGAACACCGCCAGATGGCTGAGCACTCTCCCGGTGCGCAGGCCGATCGATTTGTCCAGCACCGCCCGCAGCAAGTCGCCGGTATTGATCAGTCCCTTCATCACGATGTCGGCGTTACCGGTCGACACGCATTCCACCGCCTGCATCGCGGCCTGCATGTCGTCCGCCACATGCACGATCCGCATGCCGTCCAGACTCACGCCGACCTTCTGCGCCGCCGCCTCGATCCGCGCCTGATCCCCGAACAGGGAAAACGTGGCCAATTTTTGTTCATATGCGCTTTGACAAGCCTGCAGCACCGCATCGTCCTGGGCCGCGGCCACCGCTACCCGGGCCGGCTCCGACCTCAGGACTTCCTCAATCAGTTCGGCATAGCGTGTAATCATGTTCTTCACTCCTCCGATGTTTCCCGCAGCAACGCCAACTGGGAACGTTTCCAGTTCTTGCGACTGAACAGTACCCGGTAGGCGGCCAAATCCAACTCCTGGGCCATCCGCTCAATTTGCGCCAAACATTCTTCCCGCGTATGAGCATGGAAGACGGTGTATAAATTGTAAGGCCACTGTTCCTGCGGCCGCCGCAGATAGACATGGGAAATGAACGGACGGCCCACCAGTTGGGCGACGACGCATTCCACCCGGTCCACCGGAACTTGCCAACAGCAGAGGGCATTGCCGTGAAAGCCAGCCACCCGGTGCTGCAACACCGCCCCCATTTTTCGCAGGATCCCCTGCGTCTTCATGTGCTGCAGGCGTTCCAGCAATTCCACCTCGGAAATGCCGATCTGTTCGGCCAGAACCCGGTAGGGCGCCGGAACCAGCGGGAACTCCCCCTGCAGCCGCCGGATGATTTGTTGGTCGATCCTATCCCTCACATTCCACCTACTCCATCCGAAATTCGACATTCACCTTAAACCGGTCGGTCGTCGGCAGACTGAACACTGCCGACACACCCGGCATCGCCGCCACTTGGCGCAACCGCTCTTCCTTTTCCTCGTCTGTCCGGGTCTGGATCGTAAACCAGAGGTTGTATTCATGATCCCGCTCGTCGTTGTGAGTGACCTCCGGCCAGGCATTCACCGCCTGCGCCACCGTCGGCAACGATATTTCCTCCACTTTGACGGCAACCAGCCAGCCCCGGTATCCCAGCGACTCGGCATCAAAAAAAGCGCCCAGAC
>CAZRFG010000545.1:0-1768 GCA_964599205.1 uncultured Victivallaceae bacterium | reverse complement strand
TTTTGCTGCGGTTGAACTCGAGTTCGGCGTAACGCAGCGCGGCCTCAAGCTCCAGGCGCTGGGCCTGCAGGCTCTCCACGGTGGCGCGGTAGGTGGTGTCCTCGATCTCATAGAGGAGGTCGCCCTGCTTGACCATCTCGCCTTCTTTGAAATGAATTTTGAGCAAGGTACCGGTGACCCGCGGCATCAAATCGACCTTCTGCACCGTCTCGACCGCGCCGACGTAGCGCTTCGGCGCGGTTTCGTTCAATTTCACCGGGCGGTCGACCACTACTTTGGGCGCTTCGCTCCGGGGAGCTTCTCCGCATACGGCTGCTGCCGCGATCATCAATACCGTTGCCGTCACTGCCACACGCATCACATCAATCTCCTGGCTGATTTTTAAAAAACAGTTCTATATAGAACTAATAATATAACATATTCCGAAAAAAAAACAATCCCGGGAGGTAAATTTTTTTTGACATCGGGCCGATCTCGAACTATAGTAGCGGCAATCAGGCAAACCGGGGAAAACCGATCATGCGGGAACTTACGCTCAACATTTACAAAATCGGCCGCTATACGCAGAATTATTACGCGCAGGAGCTCAAGAAGCTCGGCGTGACCATGGGGCAGTTTCCCTTTATCATGGGGATCGCCGAAAACGACGGCATCTCCCAGGAGAAGCTCTCGGGCAACATCATGATCAGCAAGAGCACCACCGCGCTGATCGTCCGCCAGCTGCTCGACGCGGGGTTGATCACCCGTGAAATCGACGAACAGGACCGCCGCAACTTCAAACTCCACGCCACCGCCAAAGCGCTTGAGCTGGTGCCGAAAATCGAAGCGGTGATCGCGCGCTGCCACCAGGTCATCACCGCGGACCTCACCCCGATCGAACGCGAAATTTTCGCCGCGCTGCTGGGAAAAGTGCGCATCCGGACTGAACTTTCGCTGTCCAGCCGGCAGCGCCGGAACCAGGCCGGAGGCGAAGACGATCCGGATGCGGAATCCGTTCGCTACTGAACAAAAAAAATCCCGGAATTGCTTCCGGGTTGGTGAAGGGCGACGGCGATTACTCGGCGGCTTCCATTTCAAGCTCGCCATTCAAGGTGCCGTTGCCGGACCAGATCGAGAGGTCGTAATACGAGATCGCATTTTTCATCCGCCAGAGCCGGTCGCCGGAGACCGCGTTCTGGCGGTGGGTGATCAGCCCGGCGCGGGCGGTCGGCACCGCCGACTCGGTCGGATTGTAGGCGACTTCGAGCCCGAAAACGGTGGTCTGGCTCTGGTACGCGGCGCACCCCGCCGCCACCAGCAGCAGCGCCGCGCCGACCGCCAGATAGAGCTTGACCCCGCTGCTCAGCATCACCCGGATCCCGACCCCGATGGCGGTCAGCAGTGAGCCGACCAGCGCCACCGCCACCGCGGCGATCAGCGCCCGTTTGCCGTGTTTGAAGGCGCTGGCGAGTTCGCGCAGATAAGCGGTCTCGTCGCGGGTGATGCCGTTGGGGCAGACTTCGGGCGCTTCGGCGAGCGCGGTTTTGATCAGCTCGGCGATTTCTTTTTTCTCTTCAGCGGTCATTTCTTTTGCCCTCCCGGAACCCCCGGTAGCCGCCGAGCTGGCAGCAGCCGGCGGCAAGCCAGGCGGTCAGCAGGAAACGGAACCGGTGTTGTTGATAATAGATCGTCAGCAGCAGCGCATTGTACGCCCAGCGCAGCTGGGCCAGCGAAAAAGCGAAATAATTCGGCGGCGCGGTGGCGAATTCGACGTCGTGGACAAAGGCCA
>CAZRFG010000544.1:0-1782 GCA_964599205.1 uncultured Victivallaceae bacterium | reverse complement strand
CTGGAATATTGCCACCACGTACAAAAAGACGCTGCCGCTGCATAAAATGTCGGCCTATCACAACTTCCTCTTCGACGAGGCTTCCGACATCTATAAAAACACGCCTTGGATGGGCATTCGCGACCGCGAAGGCAATCTGGTGGCGTCCGGCATCAATTCCGATACCACCCGCGGGGCTTCCTTTTTGTACCAGATGGCCAATCCCAAGGTCCGGCGGGTGATGACCGATATGATTATTGATCAGGCGGAACAATGGAATTTTGATTTTTATTACACCGACTGTCCCGGGTTCGCCGTCGAAATTCCGGATTGGGGATATCTTGACGTAACGCAAAGTTACGACTGGATTGAATACATGCGCGGGATCTATCAGAGACTGAAGGGTCTCGGCAATGATAAAATCATCTTTTGCAACGGCATTGTACCCTTTTCGCAGATCGGGTACATTGAATACCGGGAGGCGCAGTGGATTGAGCTGACCGGACCCAAGTGGCAAAGAATCGCGGCCGAGCTCTATCAGCAGAAAATTCTCGAACCGAAGAACTTTTTGCGCGTGCCGACCTACGGCAAAGCGGCGGCCGAGCCCGGTTTGAGCGCGTATGGCATTCTCTACGGCTGGCTGGGCAATCTGATCGATCCGCGCCGGGCGCCGTGGATGATGGCGGCGCAGGAACTGCATTTCGGCCGCTTGCAGCGTGATTCGGTATCCCCCAACTGGCTGAAAGACTCCGGCGACGTGGAGGCCTACGGTTTCACCAAGGAAAACATCGCCTATGCCACGCTGCTGAACCATGCCGCCGACAAGCGGACTCAAAAAATGAAAATCCAAGCGGCGGCACTGGGCTTGAGCCCGGAGCGCAAGCTTTATATCTATCAGTGGGAGATGAAGCTGCCGGATAGAAAGAACGGCCCCTTCGATAAAGCGACGCCACTTGAGTCGATCAAGCAGCTGATCCGCGCCAAAGTGATGGAGCCGCGCCGGATCGCGACACTGGAAAAGACACCCGAAGTGATTGAATACGAGGCCGAACTTTCGCCGCTGGCGACCAATGTCATGTTCCTGACCCATACACCGGTGCTGGTCGTTTCGGTCGATGATTTTCCGCGGCAGATGGGACTGCATCATGCCCAGGTCAGGATCAGCAGCAAAGAGACCGGCCAAGGCTTGACGGTGACCGTGGTCAACCAGGCCAGGAATGCGGTTCTCGCGCTGCCCGGCTTCAAAAGCGCCGGGATCAAAATGCTCACGCCGCGGAAAAACGAAATATCCGACGGGGAATGGATGGGACAGCCGGCCGCCATCCTCAAAATTGAGAACGGGCGTTATGAATTTCTGGTGACAAAAGGTCAATGAAAATGCTCAAACGACAACTGATCGCACTTTTATTCGCCCTTGCATGTTCGGCTTACGGCGACCTTTATCTGGTTTTCGACATTGCGCTCTCGGAAACCGCGAATAATCCGGGGGGATTGTTCGCCGTCGATATCGAGTCGGCGGGCAGAACCGAAACGCTGTATCAAAAAAGCTGGGGCGCGCAAAGAGGCTTCTGGCTGCCGCAGGCCATCAACCTCAATCAATATGCCGGGCGGGAAGTCACCTTGCATTTGAAAAACAACACCGCATATGGCGCATTGGGTTATTCCTTTATGCTATGGGGCAATCCGCGCATTATCCGGGGCGATATCGCCGCGCCCGACAAGTGGGAGGTCATTGCTTCTCTCGCCGAATCCCACCGGCTGAATCATAACGGAGAGCGCTGGGGCCGCAAACCCGGAAATACG
>CAZRFG010000543.1:0-1783 GCA_964599205.1 uncultured Victivallaceae bacterium | reverse complement strand
GATATTGTTTTCTTCAGGGATCATATTCACCTCGGGTTCGTTATCGATAAGGTAATGGAAACAGTCGAAAATTCAAGCGATTTTTTTTTGCATCTGCGTCGAAACGGGGTTATATTAAAAATACAATTTCTCTGGTTTTTAATCTTATAAGGACAAGATCAATGACCGACCAGCATTCCGATGCCGCCCTCCCCTTCTCCGGTTTGACCGCTGCCGAAGTCGTCGAAAGCCGCCGCCTCAACGGCGAAAACCTGCTCGCCAAACCGCCCCGGACCCCATGGTACAAGCAGTTTCTCGCCAAATTCAACGATCCGATCATCCGGATATTGATCGTGGCGGCATTGATTTCCGGCCTCACCGGCGGGCTGATCGAGGGGGTGGGAATCGCCCTGGCGGTCTTCCTCGCCACCGGCATTTCATTTTTTAACGAATATCGCGCCAACAAGGAGTTCGACATCCTCAACCAGGTGGATGACGAAATTCCGGTAAAAACCATCCGCGACCGGCAGTTCACCCAGATCCCGCGCCGGGAACTGGTCACCGGCGACGTCATCTTCGTCGAAACCGGCGAAGAAATTCCGGCCGATGCCGAAGTGCTGCTCGCCACCAATTTCCACGTCGACCAGTCGAAATTCACCGGCGAACCCGAACCGGTGCCGAAAGTGCCGAAAAACGATCCCGCCTACGCCGGATTGGAAGAGGGAACCTACCCCCACGAACATCTGCTCCGCGGCTCGACCGTCCTCGACGGCCACGCCTACTGCCGGATCGAAGCGGTCGGGGCCGCCACCGAAATCGGCCGCACCGCGCTCGCCGCCGCCACTGAAACCGACCTCGAAACTCCGCTCCAGAAGCAGCTCAACCGGCTCGGCAAAGTGATCGCGCTGGTCGGCACCACGCTGGCGGCGGCGCTCTTCACGGTACTGATCGTGCTGTCGCTCCACCACGGAACGCTGCCCGCCGAGCTCGCCGCCTACACCGAAATGAAGACCATTCACGTAATCCTCGGCTTCTTCATGCTGGCGGTGACGCTGATCGTGGTGGCGGTGCCGGAGGGGCTGGCGATGAGCGTCACTTTGAGCCTCGCCTACAGCATGCGCCGGATGACCGCCGACAACAGCCTGGTGCGCAAAATGCACGCCTGCGAAACCATCGGCGCCGCCACCGTCATCTGCACCGACAAGACCGGTACATTGACCATGAACCGGATGACCGTCCGCGACCTCCACTTTCCGTCGCTTGAGGGCCGGCCGGTCGACGACTTCATCGCCGAGGCGATGGCGGTCAACTCCAGCGCCAACCTCGCCGAGGACGGCGGGGTGATCGGCAACCCGACCGAGGGCGCGCTGCTGCTCCACCTCAACCAGACGCCGCACTCGTTCCGCAAAATCCGGCGCGAATTCAAGATCAAACGGCAGTGGACCTTCACCACCGAGCGCAAATTCATGGCGACCTGCGGCGGGGATATCCTCCACGTCAAGGGCGCGCCGGAAATCGTCCTCGAACGCTGCACCGGCATTCTCGAGCCCGCCGGGGCGCGCCCGCTCACCGACGCCGACCGCCAGTCGATCCGCGCCGCCTTTGCCGCCGCCCAGGCCAGCGGCTGCCGCACCCTCGGCTTCGCCTGCAAGCGCGGTGAAGTCAAGACCGACGACCTCCTCGAAGCGGCGCAGGATTTGACCTACCTCGGCTTCGCCGCCATCTCCGACCCGGTCCGGCCCGACGTCCCCGACGCGGTCGCGCGCTGCCGCCAGGCCGGGATCAAAATCAAGGTGGTCACCGG
>CAZRFG010000542.1:0-1788 GCA_964599205.1 uncultured Victivallaceae bacterium | reverse complement strand
CATTTATTACCTTTTCTATTTTTGTAATAACCTTCTGTAAATGATACTCCTGTTATGGCAAGGAGGGAGTATTCTGGGTATTGATTTGTTATTACGATTCTATAATTCGTAATAATATAATATCAAATCTATCGAATGCAAGTGTGGTACCGGCAATTTTCAGGAAATATCTTTGCCGGTGGTGCTCATGGCGAGGCTGGCGTGAAGTACGCCGCGGAGCTGTTTCATGGCATTGGTGAGCTTGACGATGCCGCTTCCGCTGCCCCGCAGCATGACCATTTCGGCGCAGATCTCGTGGCTCAAGTGGACATGGGTCGAGGCGAGGATGTGTTCTCCCGAGTGATGCTGAAGTTCGACCAGTTTCTCAGTCACGCCGCGCTGGTGGTGGTTGTAGATCAAGGTCAAGGTTCCGAGCACCTCTTCGCCGGACTGCCACTGGTCGCGCGCCAAGTGGTCGCGGATCAGGTCGCGGATGAATTCGGAACGGTTTTCGTAGCCGCTTTTCGCCGCCAGCTGCTCCAGGCTGTCGAGCAGACTTTGGTCGAGCGACAAACTCACTCGGGTCAGGTCGGACATGGTTTTATCTCCGTAATGATTGTTTCTGCCGTCAATAATATAGATGCGGGCGCCGGCGATTGCAAGAAAGGGCCGCTTACTTCTCCGCGGTCACCGCCAACTCGCGCTCAAGGATGGCGGCGGCCAGTGCGACCAGCTCGACGCAGGGGCGTTTGCGGTAATAGTCGCGGGTGCGCGTTTCGGAGATCGGCGTATCGGTGCTTTTTTCCGGGAGGCCGAGGAGGTCGCGGCAGACGATCGAGCCGTTGGCCGCCCGGAATTCGGCGGCGAGATGCTGAATCAAGGCGTAGTGGGCATCCTTGGCGGCCTTGTCGCAGAGGTCGGCGTAGCCGCGAAGCAGGTTCGCCGCGAGCACCATTCCCGACACCGCGCCGCAGACTTCGCGCAGCCGCGCCACTCCGCCGCCGAAGCCGGAGCCGAGCTTGAACGCGGTCTCGAGCTCAATGCCGCATTCCCGGTGAAAGGCCCCGAGCACCGCCTGGGCGCAGTTCGCCCCGGCGAGAAAAAGTTTGCGCGCTTCCGCCGCATGATCGTCCATGATTTTTCTCCTTTGAGCCGATTGCAAAAGTCCTTTCGGCCGTCTGAAAGGTTGGTTTTCCCGCCTGGTCGGGAGCAATTTCGGGACATACCGCCAGGGGGTATGCCCCTCAATCTACCCGATCATGCGGAAAAACCTCCGCTTCCGGATCGTTCCAAAATTACTTTTGCAATCGGCTCTTTTCCTTAAAATAGCCCCGCAATCGCCGTCGCGCCAATGCCGCAAAACTGAATTTTCATTCCGACGAGTCTCGCAACTTTGCGGATTTTTATCGATAGTGTTGCGAGAGAGCGACACTATTGGGGTTGCTTTTGATTGCTTAAATATCTTATCATAATGATTTTATTTGGTTTTATAAAAATTGGCATTGTTCGTGCTAAATATAAAAGCAAAAATGATGCCGATGATACCGGGAGGAGAATGAAAAATGAAAATTGCCGTGACTGCCGGCGGCGCGACGCCGCAAGCCGCGCTGGAGCCCCGCTTCGGACGGGCACTGAATTTTGTGGTGTTCGACACCGATCGCGGCGAATTCACCGCGATCGACAACCTGCAGCAGCTCGATGCCGCGCAGGGGGCGGGGATTCAGGCGGCGCTGACTGTGATCAATGCCGGGGTCCAGGCGGTGATCACCCGCCATTGCGGGCCCAAGGCGTTCCGGATGCTCCGCACCG
>CAZRFG010000541.1:0-1789 GCA_964599205.1 uncultured Victivallaceae bacterium | reverse complement strand
GCCAGGGCCGGGTGGCCCTGGACCCCTGCTCGGCGGGGGTACCCGCCTCGCGATCGGGGGCGGCTTATGCGCCCCGGGAGGGGTGCTTCACGTACTTCCAATACGCCTCGAACAGCGCTTCCACGTTCTCGATCGGCGAACCCGGCATCACCGCATTGCTGCAGCCGAAGAAATGCCGGGTCGACCCCGCCCCCTCCAACACCTCCAGCGCATGATCGTAAACCTCCCGCGCCTTGCCGCGATGAATTTTGGCCGCACTCGCATTGCCCCACAATACCAGCTCGGGATACCGCTTGCGCAACTCGCGCGAAGTCATCGAGGCATCAAAATCCACCTCACCATACCCGGTCACTCCCGCTTCGTTGAACAACATGTCGGTGATCAGCCACAACTTGCCGTCACTCCGCCAGAAATAATGCACCCCGAGCTCCTTCGCCCGGTCATTGAACTTCTTCAGCCGCGGCACCATCAGCTCCCGGAAAATCTCCGGCGAAAACATCGGCCCGCTGTTGTCCGCCATGTCGCCGCCCCCCATCACCACCTTGAGACCCGCCGCCGCCGAAACTTCCAGCCCGGCCAACGCAATCTCCAGCTGACAGTCGAGCATGTCCGCCACCGCCCCCGGTTCAAGAATGCACGCCATCAGCGACGCTTCGTCAAGTCCGACCGAGAAACTCCCGCCGGTCCCCAGCACCAGGAATTCGTCGCCCACACGGCGCTGCATCGCCTGCGGCCAGACCGCGATGCTCGCACGCGCCGCTTCGATCGCCTTGGGGAGATTCCGCTGCGCCGCTTTGGCCCGCTCCGGCCAGTCGTCGGGATTGAGCGCGGGAGCGTTGGTCTCGATCATCGAGTAATTCATCGCCCGCGGCTCGTACGCCCAGATTTCGTAAACCCCCTCGGGGTCGCCGTAGACAAAGGTGTATTCGTCAAGCTGCTTTGTCGGCCGCGCATTGTGCCTCCAGCCGTAGCGGATCACATCGAGCTTGAGCACCCGCGAGATTTCGAGCGTGTCCTCGTCGATCTGGGATTGAAAGTCGCGGTAGGCGTTTTCGCCCCGCATCCACGCTTTGGCGATCGCGTAGAAGAGGGTCGGGCTTCCGGTGTGCGCCTCGCGTCCGAGAATTTTGCTCGAAACGTCGCAGGCGATGGTCGGCATGTACATCGGCACGCGATCGGGAATTTCGCCCGCGATCGCCGCAAGGGAGCGTTCCAGTCCGGTCATGATCGAATCCTCGGTTGTTTGAAGTGACAAGATACCATAATTCCGCGCCGGACGAAACGCAAGCCCCGCTTGATTTCGATGCTAAAACAGCGCAAAAAAGGGTTTGTATCGAGCAAAAGCGAGTCAACGCCCGGTGTTGAGACGGTAGAGCCGCAGATACTCTTTTTCCAGCGCGTCGCTCATGTAATGATGGTCGAAACGCTCGGCCACCAGTTTGCGGCCATTTTCGCCCATCCGGACGGCGGCGGCGGGATCGCGGAGGAGCTCGAGGGTGTGCTTCGCCACCGCTTCGACGTCGCCCGGCTCGACACAGAAGCCGGTTTCGCCGTCAAAGACCACTTCGGGGGTGCCGTCGAGCCGGAAGCCGATCGCGGGTTTGCCGGAGGCGAGCGATTGCACCACCGAGCGCGGCAGACCCTCGCGAAGCGAAAGATGCCAGAGCATCGTCGAGAGGGCGAGGTAACGGTGCACCTGATTTGGCGGCACCAGCCCGGCGAAGTGGAAGCGGCCGGTCAGGCCCGCCGCGGCAATCGCTTTCCGCAACTCATCGTACATCGGGCCGTC
>CAZRFG010000540.1:0-1795 GCA_964599205.1 uncultured Victivallaceae bacterium | reverse complement strand
AGTCGTGCGGCGGTCGGTCGCTGGCCCGGATGAATCTGCCGGAAGGGGTTCTGGTGCTCCTGATCCGGCGGGAGGACCGGGTCGTCGTGCCGCGGGGCGATACCCGCCTGGAACCCGGTGATGTGCTTACGCTGATGGGGAATAAACAGGCATTGACGGAGAGTGTGCAGAAGTTTTCGAGTCAATGACGGAGGATTGTGGTTATGGGCATGCTTTGGCTGAATGTTTTCGGCGGTCTCGCCATCTTCATTTTCGGCATGAAAATGATGAGCGACGGACTGCATCGCGCGGCGGGGGAAAAAATGCGCGCGATATTGCGGCTGTTTTCATCCAATCGTTTCATCGCGATTCTGTCCGGGACCGCCGTCACCGCGGTGATCCAGTCGTCGAGTGCCAGCACGGTCATGGTCATCGGCTTCGTCAACGCCGGGTTGCTGAACCTGATTCAGGCCATCGGCATCATTTTCGGCGCGAACATCGGCACTACGGTAACGGCTCAACTGGTGGCGTTTGAAATCAGCTGGATCATCATGCCGTCGATCATCGTCGGACTGGCGATGAGCTTCGCGCCCCGGCCGGCGGTCTCGGGCTGGGGAGAGACGATCATCGGGCTGGGATTCCTTTTTCTCGGCATGGAGTACATGAGCGACCAGCTCCGGCAACTGGCGGAACTGCCGTGGTTCATGGGGGCCTTCCGGATTTTCGATTGCGCTCCGGTGAATGGCGTCATGCCGTTCGGCGCCGTGATGGGCGCGATCGGCATCGGTTTGCTTGCGACGATGATCATTCAGAGCAGTTCGGCCTGCACCGGGATCGTGATCGCTCTCGGGGCGAGCGGATTGATCAACCTTTATACCGCGGTGGGACTGGTGCTCGGCTCCAATATCGGCACCACGGTGACGGCGCAGCTGGCCGCCATCCCCGCCAACCGGGTGGCCAAGCAGGCGGCGCTGGCCCATACGCTGTTCAACGTGATCGGAGTCTGTGTGGTGACGGCGACGTTCTGGGTTCCGTGGGGCAGTTCCGGAGTGCCGGTTTTTTTCCATGCCGTCGAGCTTCTTTCCGGCCATGGCGATCTGCCGCGCCGGATCGCCAATGCGCATACGCTGTTCAATGTTTTCACCACACTGCTTCTGGTGTGGTTCATTCCGGGACTGGCCCGGCTCTGTGAAAAATTGATCCCGGTACGCGCGGCCAAGGTCAAATACCAGCAGCTGGAACCGCATTTGCTGGATACTCCGGTGATCGCTCTGACCCAGACCGCCGCAGTGTTGCGCAAGATGCTGAAGAAAGCCTGGACCATGGTCGACTGCGCGCTGAATATCGGTGATCGCGACGACGAGACGATCCGATCGATCGCCCGGAAGCTCGAAAAACGCGAAGAACGGATCGATGCGCTGCAGCGCGAAATTACCGATTACCTCGCATTGCTGATGCAGCGGACGCTGACCATGGAGCAGGCGGAACAGATTCCGCTGCTGCTGCATTGCACCAACGACGCGGAACGGATCGGCGACCATACCGCTCCGATCCTTGAGTTGATGCTGAAATTGGATAAGAAAAATTGTCATATGAGCCGGGAAGCGGAGAAGGAATTCACTGCGCTTCGTGAACTGTTGGCTTGCCAGGCCGATGCGACGATTGCCGTTCTCGAATATCAGACGCCCGAGGATATCCAGACGACCAATCACCTTCGACTGGAGCTCAACCGGATGCTTGATCAGGCCGAAAGCAACCATTTTCAACGGCTGACACGCAATGAATGTCCGGCGGCGACCGGAATTCTGTATATTGA
>CAZRFG010000539.1:0-1797 GCA_964599205.1 uncultured Victivallaceae bacterium | reverse complement strand
GTCCCGAAATCGCTCCCGGTCAGGCGGGAAAACCAACCTTCCGGGCGACCGAAAGAACTTTTGAAATTGGCTCTCAATACTATAAACGGCAATCGGGAAACATGCAACCCCCCGCCGCCCACTTCGGGCACTGCCATATTACAATAATTCCTGACAATAAGTCGCACCGGATTCGGATTCGATGAGTTGCGCGATGACGCGAAACCCATAAAAAACCAGTTTTTTTTTAAATCGGGTCTTGACATTGTCCTCTTTTTTTGCTATAATAAAACCATATCGATACGGTTTTGGAGACCAAGATGAATTCCGAGAATCTCAAAAAAGGCGAACAGCTCTATCTCGAACTGACCCGGATCATCGCCAACGGCGAGTACCGGCCGCATCAGCGTTTCTTTTCGGTCGAAAAGCTCAAGCTGCGGTATGGCGTGAGCCAGGTGACGGTGGTCGAGACGATCAAGCGGATGGAGGCCGAGGGCCGGCTCTACCGCCGTCCGAGCAGCGGCACCTACGTCTCGCCGCCGCAGAAGACCCGCCAGATCCTGCTGGTCGGCCCGCAGTCGCGGATCGACAGCGAAGAAGTCAACACGTTCGTCTATCACCTGGAAGACAGCATGCCGGACACCTTGAGCTGCCGGATCACTTATGTCGGGCTGGCGGAGTTCGAACGCAATTTCGCCGACTTTGAACTCCACTACCGCAACACCGCGGCGGTGATCTTCTTCCGCGCGGTGGAGACATTCGCCAAGCACGGCAAGGAACTCCGGGAGCGCGGGGTGCTCAATTTGTTTTACGGTTCGTCCTGCTACCGCGACCTTCTCGGCGAAGAAAACTGCGTCTACTACGACGAACGCAAAATCGTCCGCGCCATCCTCGACCGGCTGTATGCCGCCGGGCACCGCAAGATCGCCTGCTATCACGACTGTTTCGATGTTTTCACCCACCGCAAAAACCTCTTCGCCGAGTGGGCCCGGGAGCACGGCATCTACGATCCGCGCCGGGTAATCTGCGTCCAGCCGCGGGCGGTCGGCACCTATCAGGACATCCTCAACCGGCAGGCCCAGGAAATCGACTACACCGCGCTCTTCGCCGTCACCTACGGGATCGGCCTGGAAGCGGTTCAGGCGCTGCTGCGGCGCAACATCGAGGTCCCCGGCGAGATTTCGGTGATCGGCATCGGCCGGGTCGCCGCCTGCCGGTTCTTTCATCCGCACCTCACCACGCTCTGCATCGACCACGGCGCCGACGCCGTCGAATTGATCGGCCGGATCGATCAGGCGCTGCGGCAGGGAAGTTTGGAGATTTCCGGCGCTCCCGGCAATTTCTTCATGGTCGAAGGTGAAACCGTCGGCCCCGCCATCCGTTGAAGCATCCAACCCGAAAGGAACCATATATCATGAAAAAACATCTCTTTACCCTGATTGAGCTCCTCGTCGTCATCGCGATCATCGCGATCCTCGCCTCGATGCTGCTGCCCGCCCTCAACAAAGCGCGCGAGTCGGCCAAGAAAACCAAGTGCCTCGGCAACATGCGTCAGCTCGGCATCGCCACCCAGCAGTACCTCGGCGACTCCGGCTTCTACCCGTCGGCCGGCACTTTCGCCGTCGCCGGCGACAACTTCGGCAACGGCAACTGGAAACTGCAGCTGTTGCCCTTTCTGACCTCCTCCGGCTCCGGCATGGTCGGCAGCGGCAGCTTCATTGACAAGAAGAAAATGCTCTATACCGGCGCCTTCGGGTGTCCCAACTGGATGAATGAAAAAATGACGACGGCGTCCCAGCTCAATATGAATCTGACCGA
>CAZRFG010000538.1:0-1813 GCA_964599205.1 uncultured Victivallaceae bacterium | reverse complement strand
CCAGCCCGGCGTTTACATCGGCTTTGACATGAGCCACGGTTTCGGCGGCGGCCCGTCGGAAGACCGGCGGATAGTCGAGGCTTACAAGGCGAAATACAGCGGCCAGTCCCCTTTTCATGAAAATCTCGGGGTGGATTGCAATTATCCGTACGTCGGGAAAAACATTCCCCCGGTGTTTGCGGAATGGACGGTTTCAATCCCTTGCCCGGTCGCGGAAAAACAACCGGATAGCCAAAGCAAAGCGGCCGCGAAAGTTGTTTCCCGTCCGGTCGGCGAATCATTTCTGCCGTTCAATATCAAGCGGGAGATATATCGCTTTCAGCCGGGCTGGCAAGCCTCTTATGATCCGGGCAGGTTTATCTGGAGGGTGAATTCCGGGACGTTGGCGGATCAGCCCGGCTGGGCATTTGCCGCGGTTGAAAGCGTCGGCATTGAAAAATTGAAATTACGCTTGAAAAAGCAAGGTGATTCCGCCGTCCGGGACAACAATTCCTTTGCCGGCATCGTAGTGGATTTTCATACCGGCTTGGGCTATCAGAAGCGGGTCTGGTTTGCGGTTGACAACACCTGTTCTCCGCTTCGCGATGATTGCCGCGCCGGCGGTTATATTTTTGACGCCGCCGCCTTCTCGCTGAAACAGAGATTGGCGTTCAAGGAGGAATTTGTTCCGATCAAGCCCGGGTTATTCGAGCTCGACCTGAAGAAATACGCCCCGGCCGACTGGGACGGCCGGTTCTGGCTTGCGCTCGGGATGCAGAATATTGAGCCGGGCGCAAGTCTGGAAATGCAACTCGTCGACAACCCGGCATTTGTTTCCAATGCCAAAATTAAAACTTTGGCCGATGCGGATGCCGCGAAAAAGGAATTTGCAATCCTGAAAGACCCCGGCACCGCTTATGCCATATCGCTCAAAAACGGCGCCGTCTGCGGAGCTTGGGATGCCAAAAGCGGCGAAAGATGGCTGGATGAGAGCGCCGATGCGTACAAAATTGAAGAGCGCTACAGTGTCAGCGAGATCACCGAGGCACTGGATCAAGTCATTTCGGTCGCATGGCGAAACGGCGGCAAAACGCTGGAGCTGACCTGCCGGAATCCGGCTCTCGGCAATGCCGAATTGGTCAAAAGTTATGCGTTTGATGCTGATGGGCGTTTCTTCAAAAAAATGACGGTGCAATCATCCGGCAAATCCGGCGAAGGCATGTTTTTTACCTGGTTGAGCCGTTCGGCGACTTCATCATCGTTACGGGAAAATCTTGTCGGCGGAGCCGGGTGGGGAGCGATGAACCGCGTCGCCCAGGGCATGGTGATTGAAGAAAGCGAATCGGCTCCGCCGGCGGAACAGGGCGGCCGCGAAAGGCCGGTGACATTCACCAAAAAAGACAATTCAGAAGGCTTCGGCGCGTATCGCTGGCAGGTAAACGACCGTTTCGTCCTGTTGGGCACCAATAAATATACCTCGACCGGATGGGAGTTATTTGTCTTCTGCGATTACATCAAACCCGGCGGCAGCTCGTCCGGCGAGGTGGTTTTTGAGCGCTATGCCGGCGATTTCACCAATTTGCTGCTGAAGTATCAATCCCGGGAGGAATTCAAGTCGCTCTATGAGATGCCGACTCCTGACTGGATGAAGCTCCTGGCATGCGACTTCATGTTCACCGGCGGCGACATGCTGCGTTTCGGCAAGGCGATTGAACCGTTCCAGACCACCAGTTGCATTTGGAATCTGGGATTTCCCTGGGGCAATTATGGCGCCGATCACCTTGACCCGTGCCGCAACGGCAAACATCCGGATGTCTGGAATATTGCCACCACG
>CAZRFG010000537.1:0-1838 GCA_964599205.1 uncultured Victivallaceae bacterium | reverse complement strand
GCGGTCAAAGCCACGCTGGGCCCCAAGGGCCGCAACGTCGTCCTCGACAAGAAATACGGCGCTCCCACCGTCACCAAGGACGGCGTCACCGTCGCCAAGGAAATCGAACTGAAGTGCCCCTTCGCCAACATGGGCGCCCAGATGGTCAAGGAAGTCGCCAGCAAGACCAATGACGTCGCCGGCGACGGCACCACCACCGCCACCGTGCTGGCCGAAGCGATCTATCGCGAAGGTCTCAAAAACGTCACCGCCGGGGCCAACCCGATGGAACTCAAGCACGGCATCGACAAAGCGGTCGCCGCGATCGTGGTCGAACTCGGCAAAATGAGCAAGTCGGTCAGCGACCAGGTCGGCCAGGTCGCCACCATCTCCGCCAACGGCGACACCACCATCGGCAACATCATCGCCGAAGCGATGGCCAAGGTCGGTGAAGAAGGCACCATCACCGTCGAAGAAGCCAAGACCATCGAAACCACCCTCGACGTGGTCGAAGGGATGCAGTTCGACAAGGGCTATCTCTCGCCCTACTTCGTCACCAATGCCGAAAGCATGGAAGCGGTGCTCGAAGACGCTTATCTCCTGATCCACGAAAAGAAGATCAGCAGCCTCAACGACATGCTTCCCCTGCTCCAGGCGGTCGCCAAGGATGCCAAGCCGCTCTTGATCATCGCTGAAGATGTCGAAGGCGAAGCGCTGGCCACCCTCGTGATCAACAAGATGCGCGGCATCCTCAATGTCTGCGCCGTCAAGGCCCCCGGCTTCGGCGATCGCCGCAAGGCGATGCTGCAGGACATCGCAGTCCTGACCGGCGGCACCTGCATTACCGAAGACCTCGGCCTCAAGCTGGAAAACGTCACCACCGCGCAGCTCGGCCGCGCCAAACGGGTGACCATTTCCAAGGAAAACACCACCATCGTCGAAGGTGCCGGCAAACAGGCCGACATCATGGGCCGGATCAGCCAGATCAAGCGTGAAATCGAGGAAACCACTTCCGATTACGACCGCGAAAAGCTCCAGGAACGTCTGGCCAAGCTGGCCGGCGGCGTGGCGGTGATCAAGGTCGGCGCGGCCACCGAGCCCGAAATGAAGGAAAAGAAAGATCGCGTCGACGACGCGTTGCACGCCACCCGCGCGGCGGTCGAAGAAGGCATTGTCGCCGGCGGCGGCATTGCGTTGATCCGTGCTTCCGGCGTGATCAAGGATCTCAAGCTCGCCGGCGACGAAGCGACCGGCGCGGCGATCGTCTATCGCGCGGTGGAAGAACCCTTGCGCCAGCTGGCCGCCAACGGCGGTTTTGAAGGCAGCATCGTGGTCCAGAAGGTCAAGGAACTCAAGGGCAACACCGGTTTCAACGTGATGACCGGCGAATATGTCGACATGCTGAAAAACGGCATTCTCGATCCGACCAAGGTGACCCGTTCGGCGCTGCAGAACGCGGCGTCGGTGGCGAGCTTGCTCTTGACCACCGAATGTCTGATCACTGAGATCAAGGAAGACAAGGAACCGGCCATGCCCGCGGGCGGCATGGGCGGCATGGGCGGCATGGGCGGCATGATGTAAGTCATTCGCTCCGACGTCATAACTGACGATCCCCGGTCCGGGTTTCCGGACCGGGGATTTTTTTTGATCCGGTGATCGGTTTATGAATCAGATGAATCTCTTTTTGGCGGCAAAATGCGGTTCCGGGCTTGTGATTTAACTGATTTTTTGCTATTATTGTGGGTGGTGCGGTGGGATGGCACCCGCGACAACGGAGCGGCCCGAATCTACGCCGCTCTGCGGCCGCGGTTTCCAAAGGGCGCGCAGCCCTTTGGCGGTGTGCGAGGCAGCGCCTCGCC
>CAZRFG010000536.1:0-1855 GCA_964599205.1 uncultured Victivallaceae bacterium | reverse complement strand
TCTTCGGAGGCGAGTAATGAGAATTACCACCATTATTCTGGTCGCTTTCCGCGCCCTGTTGCGGAATCCGACCCGGGCCGTGCTGACCATGCTCGGGATCATCATCGGGATCGCCGCGGTGATCACCATGATGGAGATCGGCGCGGGTTCGGCCTCCGCGATGCGCAAGACCGTCGAGGACATGGGCGCCAGCAACATCCTCATCATGCCCGGCGCCGCCCGCACCGGCGCGGTCAACCTCGGCTCCGGTTCCGGGATGTCGCTGACTCCCCAGGACTGCGACATTCTGGTCCGCCGCTGCGACCATCTGAGCAATGCCGCTCCGATCGTCTCGACCCGCAGCCAGATGATTTACGGCAACAAGAACTGGACGCCGCAGCAGATGACCGGAACTTCGCCGGCTTTCCTTGATATCCGCAAGTGGCCGATGGCCGAAGGGGATTTTTTCACCGACTACGACGTCCAAGCTTCGGCCACGGTCTGCGTGCTGGGGGCGACGATTGTCCGCGAACTTTTCGACGGCCATTCGCCGGTCGGGCAGACGCTGCGGATCAAGAACGTCAGCTTCAAGGTGATCGGCGTGCTCGCCGCCAAGGGGGCCAGCATGATGGGCTACGACCAGGACGACATCGTGCTCACCCCGTGGACCACGATGCGGCAGCGGGTGGCGGGTTCAAGAACCTCGTCCGGCGGCTCCTCGACCCAGGACATCACCACCAGCACGGTTTACCCCGGCGGCGCGGTGAGTCTCTATCCCGCGGTCAATTCGACCCAGCGCACCAATGCCCGGCTGAGTCCGCGCTTCGTCTACGTCGACCAGATTCTCGCCGACGCGATCTCGCCCGAAGACACCGATCAGGCGATGTCCGAAATCACCGAAGTGCTGCGCGAGCGCCATAAACTCCGGCCGGACGATCCCGACGACTTCCGGATGCGCAATTCGGCGGAAATGCTCAAAATGCTGACCAGCACCGGCACCTTGATGGCCAATCTGCTGCTGGGCGTGGCGCTGATTTCGCTGGTGGTCGGCGGGGTCGGGATCATGAACATCATGATGGTTTCGGTCACCGAGCGGACCCGCGAAATCGGGCTGCGGATGGCGATCGGGGCGCGTTCGCGCGATATCCTGCAGCAATTCCTGGTCGAGGCGGTGGTCTTGTGTCTCGCCGGCGGCGCGATCGGCATTCTTCTCGGCCACGGCGCGGCGCTGCTGGTCGAAGCCCAGCTCCGCTGGCCGATCGAGGCTTCGCCAGCCGCGGTGATCGCCGCTTTTGCGGTGTCGGCGGCGGTCGGGATCGTCTTCGGCTTCTATCCCGCCTGGAAGGCTTCGCGGCTCGACCCGATCGAGGCGCTGCGCTACGAGTGATTTGACATCTTGAGGGTGACGGGCGCCCCGTCCGCACTCTCCCCGTCTTGTTGCCGAGTGCCCGCTTTCGACAAATTTACCGTAAAAAAACTTTCCTTTTCGGCATTCCGGTGCTATAGTATCGGTTTGTAAGTCAATCAACGTCAAAGACCGTATGGAGATATTTTTATGGACGAGATGATTCGCGCCTACGAGCCCGCCGAGGTCGAGGCCAAGTGGTATCCGATCTGGGAGCAAAGCAACTGTTTTCACGGCGACCCGGCGTCGCCGAAAAAGGCCTATACCATCGTCATCCCGCCGCCCAACGTCACCGGCATCCTGACCCTCGGGCACGTCTTGAACAATACATTGCAGGACATTCTCGCCCGCTATCACCGCATGCTCGGCGAAGAGGTTTCGTGGTTCCCCGGCACCGACCACGCCGGAATCGCCACCGAGAGCCGGGTCGAGAAGTTCCTCCGCACCCAGGAGAACACCGGGCGCGACGAA
>CAZRFG010000535.1:0-1856 GCA_964599205.1 uncultured Victivallaceae bacterium | reverse complement strand
TCGCCCAATTTTTCCAATTCCCCCAGCAACTCGATGAAAATCACGCTGTTGACCAGACTGCAACTGCCCTTGCGCAGACGGTCAATATTTTCCTGTTCGAATTCCTTGGTCAATTTATTGATTTTGCGTTCACTTTTCAATGCCGCCCGGACTTCGGCGGCATCGGTGCTGCCCAACGCTTCGATCACGCTGGCGGCTTCATTGTTCAAAATGTTCCAGACCTTTTCGATGGCTTTGGCGCTGGCGCCGGAAAGTTTCTTGTCGCTTTTCGCCAGACGCGCGGTCAGCGCCAGAATGTTGGCGGTATGATCCGCAATGCGTTCCGCGTCATTGGTGCAGTGCATCAGCAGCGGAATCAGATCGGACTGATGGTCGGTCAGGTTGCGCCGCCGGGTAATCTGCACCAGGTAATCGGTGACGCTGGCCTGCATCCGGTCGATTTTATCCTCATCCTCCGCCAATTTTTCACAAGCGTTCTTGTCCAGATTCAGCTTCATGAAATGTTCGTTGACCGCGGCATCGATCATGCGCCAGGAATCGCGTACCATGCCGCGGATGGCCAGCACCACCTGCTCCAACGCGGCGGTCGGAGTCGCCAGCAGATACGGCTCCAGAACGCGGACCGGAGGCTCCTGATCGGCGCGCCCGGGAATCAGATATTCACACAACTGGGCGAACGGCCGGAGGAAGGGCAGCAGGATCATGGCATTGGCCACATTGAACAAGGTGTGAGCCATGGCGATGTGACGTTCGATATTCTGCGGTATCTCCGCGAAAACATCCCCGGGTGTGATCGCGTTGATCAACATCAGATAAATGGGAACGCGCGCTTCGCCGTAGGGAATATAAAAGCAGATCACCATGAAGACCGTTCCGAAGGCGTTGAACAGAAAATGCGCCAGCGCCGCCTGTTTGGCCGTCCGGTTGGCCGCCAGCGAAGCCAGAAACGCCGTAATCGTCGTGCCGATATTGGTCCCCAGCAGGAGCGGCACCGAGGTGTAGAAGTCGATCAGCCCGCCGCCGGCCAGCGCCAGGACGATCCCCATCGCCGCCGAACTGCTCTGGACCAGCATCGTCAGCACCGTGCCGATGATAATAGCACCGAGCACCGGCCCCAGCGGCATCAAGCCTCCCGCCGCGGGCGTACAATCGAACAGCTGGAAAAAGTGCTGAAAACTCGGCAGCACCCCCAGCACCTTGAGTTCGGAACTCATCAAGCCGATGCCGTAAAAAATCAAACCGAAACCGAAGATCGATTCGCCCCAGCCCCGAACCGTCCGTTTTTTGGCGAAGCTCACCAGCAAGCCGAGCGCAATCGCGGGCATCGCCAGCGCCCCCAGATTGAAGGAGATGATCTGGGCCGTGACCGTCGTGCCGATGTTGGCGCCGAAAATGATGCCGATGGCCTGAGTCAGATTGATCAAACCGGCATTGATGAACCCGATCACCATTACCGTGGTGGCGCTCGACGACTGAATCACCGCGGTCACCGCGGTTCCGGCGAATACGGCGACCACGCCGTTGCGCGAGAAGAACTGAAGGATTTTCTTCATGCGGTCGCCGGCGATTTTCATCAGACCGTCGCTCATCAGCTTCATGCCGAAAACGAACAGCGCCAGTCCGCCGAGGACGTTCACGATCACCTTCCACAAATCCAGAGCCAGCATTTTTACCGTGATCTGGCGCATGAAGTAATTGGACGCCGGATCGGCGACTTCAATGCCGATCTGGTACTCGCCGCTGACATTGCCCAGCTTGATCCGGGCCGCGGCTTCCCCGTCGCTGTTGGTATGGAGGGTTTCGGGAATGATTTCCGCGCCGGCATTGCCGCCTGAAGGCGACCCCAGAATCTTGAA
>CAZRFG010000534.1:0-1889 GCA_964599205.1 uncultured Victivallaceae bacterium | reverse complement strand
AAGTGTGCTGGCCGGATTGACCGTTCCGCGTTGACACGCAGAAAGCATGAATGTGAAGAAAGCTATGAATGAGAAATTGATCGCCGGCTTCGGCGAAGTGATGTTACGGCTGTCGCCGCCGGAGAAAAAGCGATTTGCCCAGGCGCTGCCGGGTTGTCTTGAGGCGACTTTCGGCGGCGGCGAGGCCAATGTCTGCGCTTCGCTGGCGCTTCTGGGCAGCCGCAGCCGCTATTTGACCGCGCTTCCGGATAACCCGGTCGCGGCCGCCTTTGCCGTTCAGCTGCGCGGTTTGGGGGTGGAGGTGGAGCAAATCAAGTACACCGATTCCGGACGGATCGGGGTGTACTACGCCGAACA
Source organism: uncultured Victivallaceae bacterium (assembly GCA_964599205.1). Classification (GTDB taxonomy): domain Bacteria; phylum Verrucomicrobiota; class Lentisphaeria; order Victivallales; family Victivallaceae; genus JAVBUI01. The sequence continues at coordinate 1,532 of CAZRFG010000534.1, read as the reverse complement.
CGGCGCCGATCAGCGCGGGGCCAATGTGGTCTACGACCGCGCCGGTTCGGTGATCGCCGAACTGCCGCCCGAAGCGTATGATTTCGCGGCGATGCTCGACGGCGTCGATCACCTCCATATTTCCGGGATCACTCCGGCGATCAGCCGCCATGGCGCCTCGACCACGTTGGAGCTGGTCAAGCAGGCGTCGGCGCGGCAAATCAAAATCTCCTGCGACCTCAATTTCCGCAAGAAACTGTGGCGATGGGAAGAGGGCACGCCGCCGGGGAAACTTGCCGAACGCTGGATGGGGCAAATCGTCGCGCTCACCGACTGGCTGATCTGCAACGAGGAAGACGCCGCCGATGTATTCGGCATAGCCGGCGACGGCTGCGACGTCGGCCAAGGAAAACTCGACGCCGCCAAGTTCGAGGCGGTGGCGGCGCGGCTGCTGGAGCGTTTCCCGCGCCTCGCGCGGGTGGCGATTACGCTTCGCGAAAGCCGTTCGGCGAGCTGCAACGGCTGGGGAGCGATGTTGTACGAGCGGAGCCGGGGGCGGGGGTATTTCGCGCCGCTCGACGCGGACGGGAATTACCGGCCGTACCGGATCGAAAACATCGTCGACCGGTTCGGCGGCGGCGACTCTTTTGCCGCCGCGTTGATCGACGCGTTGTATCGCCAAGAGTTCGCCGAACCGCAGATCGCAGTCGCTTTCGCCGCGGCGGCGAGCTGTCTCAAGCACACGATTTACGGCGATTACAATTATGTTTCGCGGGATGAAGTCATGCAGTTGATGCGCGGCGCGGGCTCGGGCCGGGTCACGCGGTAAGGGAGGGGGAGAGATGAATCAGAAGTTTGCGACGGCGATGCGGGAACTGCCCTTGATTGCGATTTTGCGCGGTATTCAGCCGCAGGAGGTGATTGAAGTCGGCGAAATCCTTGCGGCCGGCGGCTTCCGGATGCTGGAAATTCCGCTCAATTCGCCGGAGGCGGTGACCAGTATCGGCATTGCGGCGAAGCATTTCGGCGGGCGGATGGCGATCGGCGCCGGGACCGTGCTGCGAACGGAAGAGGTCGAGGCGGTGGCGGGGGCAGGGGGGGAGTTCATCATTTCACCTGACAGCAATCCGGCGGTGATAGGCGCGACCAAGGCGGCGGGACTAATTTCGATACCCGGTTTTCTGACTCCGACGGAGGCGTTTGCCGCATTGCGCGCCGGGGCGGACATGTTGAAGCTGTTTCCGGCGGCGGTGCTGGGGGCGGGGTATCTGGGCGACCTCAAAGCGGTGGTCAAGGCGCCGATTCTGGCGGTTGGCGGGGTGGGGGTGGGGAATTGTGCTGATTTCCTGCGGGATTGCGCCGGAGTGGGGATCGGTTCGTGTTTGTACCGACCGGGGAAAACGCTTGAGGCGATCCGGTGCGACGCCGAGGCGCTGGTCGCCGCGGCATTAAAAAAATAAAAAAAAGCGCCGCAGGCTCAAAAAAAGCGCGAAGCGCTCATCCCGCCCTCCGTCGCACGGAGGCGTGGTCCAGCGGCGAAACGCTGGTCGCTC
>CAZRFG010000533.1:0-1889 GCA_964599205.1 uncultured Victivallaceae bacterium | reverse complement strand
TCGTGGGCGCTCGAGCTGCAATCGGGGGAGCTGGTGACTCCGGCGGAGATGGCCGAAGTCAGCGCAAGCGGCGAAGGCGAAACCGTCTGGCGGCGCGGTGATTTCGAGGTCCGCTGCCGCTGGCGGCGCGATGATGCCGGAGCCTGGCTCGGCACCCTCGGCTATCGCCATGCGCCGGAGGTCGCGGCGATCCGTTTCCCGGTGGCAAGTTACCGCGATTTCCCGGCTGCGGGTACATTGCTGCTGCCGGATCAGTACGGCATCGTGCTTCACCGGCCGCTCGGCCATATTCACACTCCGTCGGAATACAGTTGCGACGCTTACGACCCCGAGTTGGCGGCGGCCTCCGAAATGGTGGCGTTCCGGGCGTCGGCGATGCTGGCGGGGGAACACTCTTTCCTCTTCGACTTCCGCGATCCCGCGTGGTATCAGAAGCGCTGTTTCTACCGCCGGACCGGAGTCGCGGGCGAACTCGTTTTCTATGGCGGGCACTTGACTCCGCTCGATGGAGCGGCCCCCCGCGACTGGGAGTTGCCGTATGAGTGCGGCGTCACCCCCTTTGCGGGCGGCTGGTTCGAGGCGGCGAAGCTCTACCGGCGCTGGGCATTGAAGCAACCGCGCGCCCGCAAAAAGCCCGATCCGCGGGTCCGCGCGCTCGGCTGCGTCGCCTGGAATCGCGGCTTGATCGCCGACGCGGTGCCGCCGGTGCTCCGCCTGAGCCGGGATTGCGGGTGCCCGGTGATGCTCTCGTGGTACTGGTGGCACCACAATCCCTACGACACCGACTATCCCGACTACTGGCCGCCGCGCGAAGGCGAAGCGGCTTTCCGCGCCGCCCTCGCCGATCTCCGCCGGGCCGGTTGTCATACCCAGGTCTACCTCAACGGCATGACCTGGGACATGGATGGCTTGAGCCACTGGGAAGGCGGGGAGCAATCGATCGTGGTGCGCCGGGACGGCACTCCCGAGTGTTTTCCCTACAATCAATTCAACCGTCACCGGCTCGGCAGCATCTGCGGGAGTTCGCGCGAATTCCAGGCCCGGTTGCTGGACCAGCTTGAGCAAGTGATCGCCGCCGGGGTGCCGGGAATTTACCTCGATATGATCGGCAACGCCAATCACCGCCCCTGCTATTCGCCCCGGCACGGCCACGCGCCGGGCGGCGGCGACTACCACTATCAGGGCTACCGGCGCTTGGTGCTGGAGCTAAAAAAGCGCCACCCCGAGCTCATTTTGAGCACCGAGGACTGCAATGAGGATATGATGGACCTGATGGATCTGGTGATCGGGTTCCACATCTGTTCCGAGCGCTTCAACTTCGACCCCGACCTCGAGCAGGTGCCGGCTTATCCCGCGATTTACCACGGCATTCTGCCGGTTTACGGCAGCTATACCCTTCCCGACGGCATTCCGCCCTACGATCCGGCTTGGCCGCCGGAGGGGAGGTGGAAAAACGAAAAGGACTGGCTCGCGCTCTTCCCGGACCAGGTTTTCCTCGAATTCGCCCGGCAGATCGTCTACGGCAATATTCCCACCGTGGCCAATCTCAAAATCGAGCATTGCACCGAACCTCGCTATCGGGAGGTCTACGACTTTCTCTGCCGGACCGTCCGCTTTTACCGCGAGCACGCCGACTTCCTTTTCGACGGCGAAATGCTGGCCCCGCCGGAGGTCGAATGCGAAACGCGCGAGGTCGATTTCATGGCCCGCTTCATCTACACCCATGAGGGGGAAATGAAGACTCCGCGCCACCGGCATCCGGTGATTTTCGCTTCCCGCTGGCGGTCGCCTTCGGGCGAAACCGCGGTGGTGCTCGCCAACTGGTCACGCGTCCCGGCGGAGTGCCGGATTGACGGCGCGCCGGAGCTGGTTCCGGCGCGTTCTTACCG
>CAZRFG010000532.1:0-1890 GCA_964599205.1 uncultured Victivallaceae bacterium | reverse complement strand
TTTCCCCAGAAGCCGGATTTCATCGCATTTTCTCCATTCCCCGCAGCACCGCCAGTTCGGGATGCGGATCGCGCAAAACAAACAGATCGAATTGACGCCGCAAATAGTCCGCGAACATCGTGAAATTGGCGGTTCCGCCGGAAAGCTTGAGGTTCCGGATACCGGGTGCGAGCTCAAGCATTTTCCTGACCGCGACGGCCACCGGATCGAAATCGGCGGCCGCGGCTTCCCGGCAAAGCTCCATTGGAATGGCGGCATTGCGCGGCGTCCGGGAAATCAGATCAAGCCCTTTGACCGTCCGTTCGGAACTTCCGCCGATGGACAGTTTCAACTGTTCGGCCGTCTTCGGGCCGATTTCAAGCCGGAAGCGCTGCCGCACCGCGGCTCTGAGCTGTTCATCGAGCGACTGCCCGCCCCACAGCAGCGAACGGCTGAATTTCAATCTGCCGTCCTCAAACCAGCCGAGTTGCGTACGCCGGGCGCCCGCGTGGACAATCAAAGTATCCGGAGGGCAATGTCGATGCAGAGCCGCCATGAGCCCGGTGAATTGGGCCGGGACCAGCCCGGCTTCGGCAAAGGTTTCGCAGATGGGAAGCCACGCGTTCTCCGGCAGATCGTCCGGCATCGCAATGCAAAAATTCGACCCGTTCATCTTTTTGCGAAAATACCGCAGAAACGGAATCAGCGCGGAGTCCGGGTAGTCCTTGTGCCGAAGCGGCGAAACGAGGGTCAAGGCGAGTTCCGGATTCAGCGCGAGCCGCTCCGCATTCGCGCCGTATCCCAGCACCCGCCAGCTGTCGGCGTGGCAGGCGATTCGGCACGGTTCCTGAAACAAAACGTTGTTCTCAAGCCAGCGGACGGTGTGGCTTCCAAGGTCGATAAAAATGGGTTGCATCGTACTCAGTCTCCTTTGGCGGTGATGTTTTGAGGCAATTCAGGCGCGATTGACGCCGCATCGCCGGGCGGTCCGGGAGGCGTCATCCCCGCCGCCTGACGCACCAGCGAACAAAGCCGGCGAAAAAGCGCTCTGCGTTCCCGCTGTTTTCGCGCGATCAAGCCGATCATGCCGATCAGGTTGTGCTTTCGAGTGTAAATTCCACGCGGAATGAAGCTCCCCGGCAGCAAGGCGGCGACCCCGGCGGCAAAACTCGGATATTCCTCGAGAATGGTTCCCTGACGGCCCAGCTTGAACGTTCTGGTCCGGTCTTTTTTCCACGCGCAAAAGAGATATGGCCCCGAAAAGGTCCGGTCAAGACGGTTCTTGGCCGACGCCTGCCGTTCGGCGGAATGAACCGCAAACAGCAGCGTTGTTTCCTGCCGGCTTCCGTCCGGAGCCAGCCGGGTTCCCCGCAAACGCCGGTAAGTCCCCAGCGCGTATCCGCCCGAAGCAAATGCCCCCTGCCAGGCCAAAGTCAGCGAATACCCGTCTTGGAGCAGTTGCGAGAGTTCGGAAACCGGGGTGATCTCATACACCTCTTCGTCGGTCAGCAAATTTGCGGGTGCGGCCACCCGGAACGTCAGTCGGGCCATGGTTGTTCTCCTGTGGTTTTCTTAAGTTATGATAAACTTTTTGGGTGGACAAAAGATGACTGACGCTCTATTTTATCGAAGAAAACATTTCACATTGGGGGACGATATGCCGGGCAATATTTCCAAAATGACCCGTCTGATGAAACTGGTCTCGATGATGCGCCAGAACAAGTTTCCGAACCACCGGACGCTTCAGCGGGCGTTGAAAATGCTGGACACCAGTTGCATGTACTCGCTTTCGCAAAAGACGGTTCAGCGGGACGTGCAATATCTGCGTGACGTTTACAAGGCTCCGATTGCATTCAACAACGGCAAACGCGGCTATTATCTGACCGACCACACCTGGAAGTTCGAGGTGCC
>CAZRFG010000531.1:0-1896 GCA_964599205.1 uncultured Victivallaceae bacterium | reverse complement strand
AGTATAGCATTGCTATATGGTATTTGGGGTTTTAAATTCAATTGTCCTTGTCGATGTATATCGGTATTGCTATAATATTCGTTGAGAAAACAAATCATTTCAATGGAGCAGGCAATGACCGCAATCGATTGGATTCTCTTCGCCGTGCCGGTGGCGGTCGTCATCGGCTTCAGTGTGTACGCGCAACGGTTCGTCCGCACCACCGCCGATTTCCTCGTCGCCAACCGCACCGGCGGACGCTATTTGCTCACCGCCAGCATCGGCATCGCCGGAATCGGCGTGATCACCTTCGTCGCCGGACTCGAATCCTACAGCCAGGCCGGCTGGGCGCTCTCCTGGTGGGGCAATATCAGCATCCCGGTCGGCGTGCTGCTGGCCCTCACCGGCTTCGTATTTTACCGCTACCGCCAGACCCGGGCGATGACCATGGCCCAGTTCTTCGAAATCCGCTACGGACGCAACTACCGGATCGTGATGGGGTTCATCTGTTTTCTGAGCGGCGTCCTGAACTTCGGCATTTTTCCGGCGGTGACCACCCAGTTTTTCATGGTTTTCCTCGGGTTGCCGGAATATTGCGGCGCGATTCCGCTCTATCCGGCGCTGATGCTCGTTTTCGTCGGCACCGCCGCCGCCATTGCGATCAGCGGCGGGCAGATTCAGAACATGGTGACCGACACCGTCCAGGCGCTTTTCGCCTATCTCTTCTGCATCATTCTCGGCGTGGCAGTGCTTTTCCTGTTCAATTTAGATGACATCAAAAGTGTGATGGTCTCGGCGGAACAGGGCTATTCCTTTGTCAATCCCTTCAACACCGCCAAGGTCAAGGATTTCAATATCTACCTCATTTTGATGATGATCCTGGTCAATATCTACACCTGCGGCGCGTGGCAGGGCAGCCAAGGCTACGCCGGCGCGGCGATCACCCCTCACGAGAGCAAAATGGGCGGCATTCTCAACACCTGGCGCGCGCTTTCGCAATCGCTCTTCCTCGCAGTGATCGGGCTCTGTGCGCTGACTTACTGGAAACTCCACCCGGAACTCCAGTTCGTAGACTTCCAGGGCCAGCTCTCCAATGCGCCCAAAGACGCGATGGTGGGCTCCATCGCCGCTTTCCTGCCGATCGGGCTCAAGGGGATTTTTCTCGCCTTGATGTTCTTCTACATGCTCTCGACCGACACCTCCTACATGCACAGCTGGGGGGTGATCTTCGTCCAGGACGTGGTGCTGCCGATCCACGGCAAACCGGTTTCGGAGCGGACCCATCTCCTCTTGCTGCGGCTGTCGATCGCGATGGTTGCGCTCTTCGCGGTGATCTTTAGTTTGCTCTATTTGCAGAATGACTTCATCCAGATGTTTCTGGTCGCGACCGGGGCCTTTTTCACCGCCGCCGGGGGGTGCTCGATTATCGGCGGGCTCTACTGGGCGCGCGGCAACCGCTACGGCGCGTGGGCGGCGCTGGCGGTGGGGGTGATGCTTTCAACCTGCAATTTGTTTTTGCTCGACAAGCGCGGCTGGGTATTGGCACGGAACATCCTCATCGACTGCTTCGGCAGCCACCCCCTGTGGTACGAAGCGATCGACAAGTGCCCGGTCAACGGGGCCTGGCTCGGCCTCGCGGCGATGCTGGGGGCGCTGGCGACATATATTCTGGTTTCGCTGCTGGCTCCGGTCAAGCCGTTCAACATGGACCGGCTGCTTCACCGCAACGACTACGCGGTGGCCGAAGATGCCGCTCAAAAGGTCGATCAAAACGCCGACATTCCCCGATGGAAACGCTTTTTCCTCGGTTTCGACCACGAATTCACCCGCGCCGACAAGCTGGTCTCGATTTCGGTTTTCGGCTGGACGGTGTTCTGGTTCGCCGCCTTTGTGGTGGTGACGGTGTGGAATCTGGCG
>CAZRFG010000530.1:0-1897 GCA_964599205.1 uncultured Victivallaceae bacterium | reverse complement strand
GTCGAGCGACGCTTCGTGAATCGCTTCGGCTTGCGGACGGGTCAATTGCTTCATGTACCATTCTCCGATTGAATTTTCGTCGGGCAAACTCGCCCCGGGTTTGCCATAGGTGAGCGGGAATCTTTTATTGCGGCTTGACGGGTGTCGCCGCCGGGGTGATCGCGGGTTGGTCATCGGGCAGCAGTCTGGTCACCACGATGCGGTTTTCATATTTTTCACGCGGCGACTCTTTTTCCGCGCCGTATTTTGGCAGGCACTCGTAATACGCCACGGCGGGAATGCCGGTGTAGGTGTTGCCGCGCAAATGGACTTTGGCAAAATCGATGTCGGTGTGGTCGAGAAACCACTTCTTCTCCTCGGGAATGGACATTTTTTCCAGTTTCTCCGCCTCGTCGCGGTCGATCAGGTGTTGGCGGCCCGGAGGATTGTAGCCGCTGTGGTGAAACATCAAGGCGCTTTGACGGACGTCGATTTTGCGGTCGGGACTGCTGAAGCGGCAGTTGGTGACGGTAAGATCGGTTCCGAAGTACTCCGGACGCTCCATGCCCGGCTTGTAATTGAACAGCGGAATTGAGATGAACGGATACCCGGTGAAGCGTCCGGTCGACTCAAAGGTGCAATTTTCCACCCGGGCCGGCTCGCATTGGTCCCGGAAGCGGACATAGTCGCCGTAGGAGTCGCGAAAGGTGCAGTTGCGGATGGTAATATCCCTGACTTTATAGGCGTTGTAAATATGATGCGCATGGGAGGTGTAGCCGATGTTGTCGAACCGGCATTGATCCCAGACGATGTTCCGCCCTCCGAGCGCCGCTCCGGTGGCGCCGTAGTAAACGCCCGGCATGTCCACAAAAGCACATTTGCGGATCAGTATATCGCTTGATTCCCGGATCTGCATCGCATACCCGATCTCCCCCGGGCCGGTGAAGAAAAGATTTTCGATGGTCAGGTTGCGGCATTTCCGGAATACCGCCAGCGCGGTCCGGCAGGCCTCTTCGTGCCGGTCCGGATCGGCGGGATTGCGCCGGATCACGGTGGCGAAGTCCGCTGCCCCGGAAATGGTCATCGGATGCGATTCGTCACCCAGTCCGGTCACGTCGAGGTTGCCGGTCGCCGGAGCATTCGGCTGCTTTGACACCACATACGAACCGGCGGCCAGCCGCACCGTGACGGCGTCTTTTTTCACTGCTACCCGGGTGCGCTCCCACAGCGCCTGATCGTTCCAGCGTGCGGCATTTTCCGGCGACGACCCGTCGCCCGTCCCCGATGCCGCCGGCGCGGCAAAAAAAACGGTTGCGGCAAGTGCATTCCCCGCGGACAAGGCGATGATAAACAAGCATAGAAATTGTTTCATTTTTTCTCTTTCCCTGATTTCAAGTTTCATTGACGGCTGGGTTTTGATTACCACTGTCCATGAGGAGCCCAGAACAGGTCTTCCCCTATTTTTTGCAGGCTGGCGGTATTGTATTCCCAGGCCGGCCCTTTGATCGCACTGGTGTGTCCATCGACGTGAAGCAGCTGCATCATGCTGTTGTGATTGAAGTTAGCGTATGCCTTGAAGGTTGAATGATACCCGGAAATATTATAATAATTGGCGTCGGCGACCCGGATCACTTTACTCGAATTGCGCACCGCGCCGGCCCTGACTGGAACCGAACTGGCCTTGGGGGCGCTGGAGGCGGCCGGATGGCTAGGAGAATCGGCGCCGGTGATGTCGACCCGGACGGCGGTGCCGTCTTTGGTATAGCCGAGGTATTCGTTATATCCGTAACCGCCGAACTGGGGGTCGGTTAACTGGCTGTCCGCTGAATAGCCTCCGCCCTTGATGTTAAGCGGATTGACCCAGCTCCACCCGGGGCAGTAAGGCGCAGCATATTCTTCGCCGGGCGTAGTTTCGGCC
>CAZRFG010000529.1:0-1904 GCA_964599205.1 uncultured Victivallaceae bacterium | reverse complement strand
CAGATCGGTCTTTTCATCGACCGCCACCAAATAATACCGGCCGGTTTTGTCATACTGCCGGTTCTTGAAGTTAAACCGCAGCCGGAAAATCCGTTTCTGCGGGTCCGCCTCGCGGCTATCCGCCGTATGCAGGCACTCGCTGGAAATCCGCTCGTTGCCTTCGGTTACAAAATAGATCCGGTAGCGAGCCGGTTTGACCACATCGCTGACTGGCTCGGTCTGCATGAAGTCCAGCGAAGAAATCAGATTGGTGATCTTTTGCACCATGCTGACCAGCACGATCTGCGCCGTTCGGGTCTCCATGCGGCCCTTTTCCGTCTTCACGTCGATGACCGGAATGATCATTTCCTGAGGCGAGGAACCGCCATGAACATAGTTCTGACCGCCACCGGCCATTTTGAACACCTGCGTTCCCACCGGGAACGAAACGACCTTGCTGTCGCCACTGCCCAAAACGGCGCCCAGTGAGACCGAACCGATCCCGTCGCCAGACACCGGCCCAGCCGCCAGAATGAACCGCCGGTTGGCCGTCACGCACTTGGCGGCATGCTCGATCTTGTCGCTTTCCTGCAACTTGTCGCGTTTGTAGAGGAAGCCATGATCCGCCGTCACGATAAAATGGTAAGTATTGGCGTTGACCGACAGGCGCTTGATCAGGGCATAGATTTCCTCGACGGCCTCCGCGCAGGCGATGAATACTTCGTTTTCTGTGCTCGGCTTGTCGCCCCGGGCATCGATCTGGTTATGGTAGACATAAATCACGTCCATGCCGGTGAATATTTCCCGCAGTTCGTTTTTCTTCATCATCTTCACTTCGTCAAACCGGACGCACCGGCTGTGCTGCAGGCGCTGCTGTAAAATCAGTTCGCGCTGCTTCAGATCATCGCCCGGCAGGCCGTCGACGAGCACCTTGCCATCGTCGGTGATCGCCAGCGTGCGATGCGGCAGCAAGGCAGCCATCCCCAGTTTGGTATACGACGGAAGAACGCCCAGCATCGGTTCAATGGAAACGGTGCATTTTTCATCCGCCTGCAATCTATCCCACAGCTCCCGGCCTGTTTCATAGCGCAGGGCATCCGAAATAATGACTACGACCCGATCCTTGCTGCAATCCACATAATGGTCGAAGAAACGGCGCTGCAGCGGCAAAACATGCTGCCAGTCCTCCTTGCCCAATGCCGTACTCCAGGAAATGGTCAGCTGGCCCAGGTATTCGTTAGTGTAGATGTTTTCGATCAGTTCACGCAGTTTCTCGAAGGCGCCCGGATCTGGCAGGCGGTCGTAGTGGAAGGAAAACTGGCGGTAATGGCTGTCAATCCGCCAATCGGCGTTAGCGTACCGCTCGGCGATGCTCTGGAAGCCGCCCCGGCATTGATACGTGGCGGCAAGGATCAGCGGTTGGGCATTCTCGATCAACAGCCAGGCATCGTGATATTGCCCGCCAAAATGTTTCTTGCGACGGTGCCGGCAAATGGCCGGGATATCCAGCCCACCAAGCTTGGCCTCGTGATTCTCCCGCAGCAGCTTGTCCGTCGCCCATCGCAGCAGCAGCGGGTCGATCACGGCAAAAGTGTCACAGTCCAACAGGGCTTCCGCATCATACGACTCGAAGGCGGCCGCCGCGCCGAGCACCTTGGCGACATGGGCCGAAAGCTCGTCATACTTCTCCCGGTACAGCACATGGTTCATCAGGTTGTCCAAAAAGGCGATGATGGTGCCGGACTTGAACGAAACAAAGCTGCGCCATGCCTTGGGCAGTTCGCCGTGCAGATGTTTTTCCGTGTACGTCGCAAACAGTGTGACGGCTAGCTTTTCCAGCGTCGGATTTGCATCGACGTAGCCGAACTGTTCTTCGCACAACCGCCAAAATGCGGCCAGTAGATCGTATTTTTCAAACTCGGCCA
>CAZRFG010000528.1:0-1906 GCA_964599205.1 uncultured Victivallaceae bacterium | reverse complement strand
CTTGGCCGGAATCAGATCCGCTTGGCCGAAGGTGGGGAGTTCGGCCGCAGGAACGAGGGCGGCACTGGCGATGATGGCAACGAGAAGCAGCAGTTTGATCATAGATATCTCCGTTGGTTGAAGTCGTATGTTTTGAGCGTGCAGTCAAAGTAAATCCGGCGCGCCGGAGTTCCGGGGTTGCGGACCCGGCGGACGACTTCGTCGAGCGCCGCGTGGCCGACCTCGACCCAGTCGGTGAGTATGCAGTCGGCGGGTTCCATGCCCGGCAGCAGATACGATTTGCCGTCGATCGCAAGGACGTTGCGGTCCTGCGCGAAAAAGCGTCCGGTGCGCCGGCGGTAGTCGGCGGCGTACACTTGGAGCGAACTCCCGCTGGTGAAGAGATACCCCGCCTCCGGATTTTCGCAGTCGAGTGCGAGGTGATCATTGGTGTACTGTTCGCGGCAGCGGCCGACGGTCTGGAACCGGTTGCGGAAAATCTCCGCCCGCTCCCGCTGCAGCGGAAAATCGGGACTGCAGATTGCCACTTCGCTGATTTTGCGGCTCCGGAAGTAAGCGGTCGCGAGATCCGCCGCGCGAAAGGGATCGAGCGACAGGTTCGAAACGAGGCCGTCGTGGTTGAGCGCCATTTCGACTCCCACCACCGGGCATTTGATTTTGGTCCGCGGGATTACCCGGTCAAAGTGGGAGCCGAGCAGCAGCAGCGCCTGGTTCCGGGCGGCCGATTCATTCAGCAGCTCGGGCGGAGTGATGTAACGGTAGCCCATCTCGATCATCACTTCATGATGGGCGATCTGGTCCTGGATGCCTTTGGCGACATAGCTGCAATAGGTGCCGCGGGCCTCCGGATTCTGCTCGAGATGAAGCCCGATCCGGAGGTTTCCCGAACCGAAAAAGGTGGAATCCGGCGGCCGCACGAAAATTCCCGAGCCGTGACAGCTGCTGACGATCCCGTTGTCTTCGAGCTGGGCGATGCAGCGCTGGACGGTGCCGAGCGACAGCGAATACTCCTTCGCAAGTTCCCGCAGCGAAGGCAGTTTGGAGTTCGGCGGATATTTGCCGGAGGCAATCATCGCCTGGAGGTGATCGAGCAGGTGAATGCCGTTTTTCTGATAGATGGCCATTGTAAACTGTATTATACTGTATTATCTGTTTTGTCTAATTATATAACAGTTTTGCGAAAAAGACAACCCCGGCCGGGAAAAAAAAGAGTAAATTTTTTGATCCGCTTTCGCGTGAAGATTCCTCGCTTCCGGGGTTGCAAAAAGCTCAAAGGTATGGTACATTTTAGAATGGAATATTTTATGGATAACCCACATAACCGCGGCCGGCGGCGGCCGGGAGGATGCAACGATGAGTGACGAGGTCAAGGACTCCGCATTGATGGAGAAGATTGTCAGTTTGTGCAAACGCCGGGGCTTTATTTTCCCGAGTTCGGAAATTTACGGCGGGATCAACGGCTTCTGGGACTACGGCCCCTACGGTGCGCGGATGAAGCGCGCGGTGGAAGCCTTGTGGTGGCACGAAATGGTCGAAACCCGCGACAACGTCGAGGGCCTCGACTCGACCATCATCTGCCATCCCCGGGTGTGGAAGGCCTCCGGCCACCTCGACCAGTTCAGCGACTCGATGACCGACTGCAAAAAGTGCAAGTCGCGCCACCGCGTCGACCAGATGGCCGACCCCACCACCTGTCCCAACTGCGGGTCCAAGGATCTCACCGAGCCCCGCGAATTCAACCTGATGATGAAGACCTTCGTCGGGCCGGTGTTCGACGAGGAGCACGCCGCCTATCTGCGGGCGGAGACCTGCCAGCCGATTTTCGTCGATTTCCACAGCGTCCGGGTGGCGACCCGCCAGAAGCTGCCGTTCGGCATCGCCCAGATCGGCAAGGCGTTCCGCAACG
>CAZRFG010000527.1:0-1917 GCA_964599205.1 uncultured Victivallaceae bacterium | reverse complement strand
CCGGGAAGTGAAGATAAAATTCCGTCCCGGAGCTTTACTTGACCTTTACTTGACTTTTATTATCGTATGTGCTATACTTAGAGAAAGTAATGAGACATACGAAAACACAAGGTAAAGGGCGCGAAAAAATGGCAAGCAAAACGGCTCTCAAAACTCGCGAAAAAGGCGCGGGAACCATCTACCGCGACGGGAAACGGTGGTACCTGAAAGTCAGAATCAACGGCAAGGCAAAGACCCAGCTGCTTCGAGACCCGGATGGCCAGCCGTGCACTACCGAAAAAAGCGCAACCGCTGCCGCTGATGGATACCGGAAGATACTCTTTGCCGAGAACCGCGAGGAAATGGCCCTGCAAATTGCAGAAGCCAAGAAACTTCGGCGGCAATCGGGCCTGAAACTAGCGGCGGCGTGGGATGAATATTTGAAACAGCCGAACCGCCCGGACAGCGCAAAAACTACCCTTGCAAAATATAACAGTTATTTCCGCATGTTCCTTGAATGGATGCGCGATAATCATCCGGAGGTGGATCGCGTGACCGCGATTGATCGGGATATTGCGCGCGGCTATCTGGTTTCGCTATGGCAATCCGGCATTTCCGCCCGCACCTATAACGCGTACGTACAGGCATTGAAAATGATTTTCAAACATCTTGCCGAACCCGCAGCGCTGGAAATAAACCCGTTTGATGGTACTCCGCATAAAACAACCGAAACAGCCAGCCGCCGTGAGTTCACGCCGGAACAAGTGGACGCGATTTTTGACGGCTTCAAATCCGGCTTTTTTTACGAAACTGAGGTGGAAAGACTCGTCGCCGGACGGAAGCGGGAAAGAGTCGTTCAACGACTCCAATACCATCCGGTGAACGCCGACGAAATGCGGGTGCTGCTGAATCTCTGCTGCTGGACGGGGTGCCGTGGTCAAGACGGGTGTTTGATGCAATGGCGCAACATCGATATGGATAAAGGCCAGATTTCCTATATCCCGCGCAAAACGGCACGGAAAACAAATCACAAAGCGGTGACTCTGCCGATGCATCCCGCGCTTGCTGACGCGCTACGGTCGGCGCTGGAATGGCGCGAACGTAATAAGCCGGGAGAAGATTACGTATTGCCTGCCGTCGCGGACCGGTACCGTCGCAACCCCTCCGGAATCCAAAAAGACGTGATGAAGATCATCCGCTGTGCTACGGGTTTGGACACCACCGCCGGAGCGGCGGAGACGTTCGGACGGCGTAAATTGGCCGCGAACGCCTATAGCCTCCACAGCTTCCGACATACTTTCGTTTCGTTCTGCGCCAATGCCGGAATACCGCTTGCCATCGTTGCGGAGATCGTAGGACACGGCAACCCGGCCATGACGCGGTATTACAGCCATATCACCACCGAAGCCAAGCGGAGCGCCATAGATGCGCTTCCGATGCTTGGCGGGTCTGATTCAGGGCCGCGACTGACTGACCCGCTGGAGGCCTTGCGTCAAAGCGTTGTGAACGCCGCTTGCAAGTGCGGCGATGAATCTGCTTTACGTGAAGCCCTTGAATTGCTGGGGGGTGTACAATGAGCGCAAGAGAAGAATTCGAGACCCTTATCAAGGACGCCCGGCGGTACGTCGACACGGGGCCTGATGCGCCGCCGCATGAATTTGACGAGCGAACACTCGCCGCGCTGAAAATCCTTGATTCGCTTATGGCGGGAAAACCGCTGGACGAGCGGACCATCGAAATCGCTGTCGCATTCCGCAAGCTTGCCGATGCGCTCGGTGAGGATAGGGCGGAGTACCACCGCGAGCCCGCACCACCTTGGCGTAAAAACGAAAAACACCTCCTTGGAATAAAGAAAAAAATCGAGGAGTTGGAAAGTGTGGGCGCGACTTCCTCCGGACCGCCCGCGCACAGCGGGGGTGTTTCCCTGCCAGCTTGTTT
>CAZRFG010000526.1:0-1925 GCA_964599205.1 uncultured Victivallaceae bacterium | reverse complement strand
GGGATGCTGCTGCCCGCCCTCAACAAGGCCCGCAACCAGGCGCGCAAAGCCGCCTGTCAGAACAATCTCAAAACGCTGACCACCGGGGAATTGCTGTACACCAACGACTACGACGTCTACACCGGCTTGAGCCAGCGGCTGAACGACTACGGGTTCACCAGCTGGAAAGCGCTGATCGCCCCCTACGTCGGAGTGACCATGGATTTCACCAAAACCCCGGATGAAAACTTCGGCATCGGCGAAGGCGCGTTCCGCTGTCCGATCTGGCTCAATGAGCAGATGCAGAGCCCGGTGCCGGCCACCGCCCGCCATTTCCGCGGCGGCTACGGCTACAACTACAACGGCGACACCGACGGGCTCGGCTACAGCCACGGTACCCGCGGCCACTTCTGGGTCCGCCCCAATATGGTGCGCAAACCCTCCGAAACGCTGATGGTCGGCGACAGCAATGAAAAAACCACCAGCAATTACACCCAGAGCGCAGTGCTCTACAAAAGCGGCTCCAACTGCGGCGTCGGCAACCGCCACGACCTCGGCATCAACATCGGCTGGGTCGACGGCCACGTAAGCTACATGCGCACCAGCGAACTCGAAGCCGGCAAGCCGAGCCCCAACCCGTCCGCCACCGGCAAAAGTTATTACTGGTACAGCAAAGACAAGTAACGTCCGGGAGTCGACGCGATGATGAAGAAAACGCTCCTATGGGCCCTGCCGTGGCTGGCGGCGGCGCTGGCCGCCGCCCCGCCGCCGTCGATTCCGGACGCCGCCGCGGCCGGAGCGGAGAAAACCCTCGCCAACCGCCCCGCCGCCGCCGAAATGATGGCTCAAATCCGCCGGAGCCGCGATGAGCTCGTCAAAGCCGAACCCTTTGACATCGTCCGCGCCAAAAAACTGCTCGCCCCCTCCGGCGATCCCCATGACTACATTTGCTACGGTCCCTACTGGTGGCCGGATCCGACCAAGCCCGACGGCAAGCCGTACATCCGCAAGGACGGCGAAATCTATCCCCCCTCGCGCGGCTACGACGACCGCATTCTCGGCCGGATGTGCGATCAACTCTATCAGCTCGCGCTCTTGTGGTATTTCACCGGCGACCGCGAGGCGGCGGAGCGGGCGGCGCTCCAGCTCCGGGTCTTTTTCGTCGATCCCGCGACCCGGATGAATCCCCATCTGCGCTACGGCCAGGCGGTGCCCGGCGTCAGCGAGGGCCGGGTCTACGGCGTCATCGACAGTCGCAAGCTGATCCTGGCGACCGACGCGATCGCCATGCTCGACGGTTCCCCGGCGCTGACTCCGGAGCTCAAAACGGCGCTCTCGGCGTGGTTCCGGGCCTACGCCGGATGGCTGATCACCGACCCGATGCCGCGCGAAGACTGGAAAGTCGAACAGAACCACGGCATCTCCTACCACGGCCAGGTGATCAACTTCAGCCTGGCCGCCGGCAACCGGGAAACCGCCCGCGAGCACGCCGCAATCGTCCGCGAACTCGCGGTCAAAATGGTCGCGCCGGACGGTTCGCTGCCGCGCGAAACGATGCGGACGCGGTCGTGGCACTACTCGCTCTTTGCCCTCGAACTCCTGTTCAACAGCGCCGGAACCGCCCGCAACCTCGGCGTCGACTACTTCGCGCCGGGAAGCGAAAGCCGCGCGGCGATCGTCCGGGCGGTGGATTATTTGTGTTCCTTTATCGGTCGCCCGGAAGCGTGGCCGCACCGCAACCTCGAGCCGATCGACTTCGCCAAATTGACGCCGATCGTCCAGGAGATGTATTTTTACACCGGCGACCCCAAATATCTTGAGGTGCTGAAAAAACTCCCGGCCGCTTCGGTCGACGCACGCCGGGAGGTGTTGTTTTTTGCCCCGCCAAACCAGTGACCATGGGAGAAATTATGAATCCGATCCGTCAATTCGGCGTCCGGCTGCTG
>CAZRFG010000525.1:0-1940 GCA_964599205.1 uncultured Victivallaceae bacterium | reverse complement strand
CCTTTCGCAACCTGAGCGACCTCGAGGGACTCAAAAAAGAGCTGACCACCGCCGGGCGAATCGGCGGTCTGGTCAGCCGCAGTCCTTCGATGCGGCGGCTTTTCGAACAGCTTCCGGCGATCGCCG
The DNA here is from genome assembly GCA_964599205.1 of uncultured Victivallaceae bacterium. GTDB lineage: Bacteria > Verrucomicrobiota > Lentisphaeria > Victivallales > Victivallaceae > JAVBUI01. Next base: position 1,814 of record CAZRFG010000525.1, on the reverse strand, counting down.
AAACCGGTTCGACGGTGCTCATCACCGGCGAAACCGGGAGCGGCAAAGATGTGCTCGCCCGTACTATTCACGCCGAGAGTCCGCGCGCCGGAGCGCCCTTTGTCGCGCTCAACTGCGGCGCGTTTCCGGAGACTTTGCTCGAATCCGAACTTTTCGGCTATAAACGCGGCGCTTTCACCGGAGCCGACCGCGACAAGCCGGGCCGCTTCGCGCTGGCCGAGGGCGGCACTCTTTTCCTCGACGAAATCGGCGAAATTTCGATGCCGATGCAGGTCAAACTGCTGCGGGTGCTACAGGAGCGAAGCTACGAGCCGCTGGGCGCGGTCAAAGCGGTCAAAAGCAACGTCCGGATCATCTGCGCCACCAACCGCAAGCTCGAAGAACTGGTTGCGCAGGGCATTTTCCGGCAGGATCTTTTTTACCGCATCAACGTGATCCGGCTGGAGCTGCCGCCGCTGCGGGAGCGCACCGAGGACATTCCGTTTCTGGTCGAGACCTTCATCCGGCGCTTCAATCTGACCATGAACCGCCGGGTTGCGGGGGTCACGAGTTCGGTGCTGAAAATCCTCTCGGCCTACCGCTGGCCGGGCAACATCCGCGAACTCGAAAATCTGATCGAGCGATCGATGGTCTTCTGCCGCAAGGAATTGATCGAAGTCGGCGACCTCCCGCCGGAATTGACCGCGACGGTTCCCGCCGCTCCGGCGAGCGCAATCGGCCATGCGGTCAAAGAGACCGAGGCTCGCTCGATCCTCGCCGCCCTCCAGGCGTGCGGCGGCAACCGCCGCCGGGCGGCCGAACTCCTCGGCATCCACTACGCCACCTTTTACCGCAAAATCAAAAAGCTCGCCATCGCGGTCGCGCTGCCGGACGGCCGCCGCAAAGTAAAATAGCGTCGCACTTCCGCAACGCTATTTTTCACCGGCAACCGCCGTCCGCCGCAATTCCGCCTCGCCTGCAATCTGGCATGTTTGATGCTTGATTTCCATTGGTAAACCCGGGAGAACGCCGATCATGAAATACGCCCTCACCATCGTTCCCGAAAACGGCCGGATTTCGCCGATGTACGACGCGGCGAAGCAACTTGTGATCATTGACTGCCGCCGCCGCGCCGGGGTCACGGTGCGACTGGACGCGCTGCCCGCCGATCCGGCCGAGCGGCTCGGTTTTTTCCGGGAAAACCGGATCGAAGTTTTATTTACCGGGGCGATTTCCAATCAGGACGCAGCCGATCTCGACCGGCTCGGCGTCCGGGTGGTCGCTTTTGCGGCGGGCGATTGGCGGGAAGTCTGGGGCGAGTGGCAAAAGGAGGCTGAGCTCCGGCCCTGCCACCTGATGCCGGGGTGTTGCCGCCGCCGTTGCGGCCGGGTCAGGCACGGGTAATCACACCGTGATGCGCAAACCGGCATGGCCGGGGCGGACGAGGTCGCCGAGTTCGGTGCGCATCAATTCGACCGCGTTTTCACCGGTGCAATGGCAGGGGATCACGAATTCGAGTTCCCAAGCACGGATCGCGGCGATGGTGGCGGCGAGCCGCTCCGGCGGGGCGTTGAGCAAATGCAAGCCGCCGATGATCCCCCGGACACGCTCAATCCCGCTTGCCCGGCGGATGGTTTCAACCGTATTGACCAGCCCGGCGTGACAGCAGCCGGCGAGGATCACCAGCCCGGCCGGGGTCTCAATCCAGAGCGAGAGATCGTCCGGGATCAGATCGGGATGACAGCACTCGCACTCGCAAAAAAACGGCCCGCCGGGGTCTGCAAATGAGGTGAAACGCGGAATTTCCCCGGAGATTTTGATCCCCGGCAGGAGTT
>CAZRFG010000524.1:0-1946 GCA_964599205.1 uncultured Victivallaceae bacterium | reverse complement strand
AACTTCATCAAGGGATCGATGAGGTGCGCCCAGCGCGGCGTTTTGAGCAAGGTCGGCACCGCTTCGCGGCCGGGATCGGCCTTGCGGTCGATCAGGCCCCAGCCCTGGGCGCGCGCCAGCTCGGCGACCTTCGGCAGTTCTTCCTCGGGGACGAAGCCTCCGATCGAAAGCAGCTGCTCGAATCGGGTCTCCAGCGAATCGCGCACGGTCAGGTACTCCAGCGCCTCCTGAAGCTCCTGTTTGTGTGCGAGAAGGTGCGGCAGTTCCTGACGGAGCAGCAGCAGTTTTCCCTCAAGTTCCTTTTGGCGCTGACGGCAGGCGTCGAGTTCGCTCTTCACCGCGGAGAGCGAGGTCTCGTCCGGCAGTTTGGCCAGCGGCATCGTTTCCGGCGCGAGTTTTTCGGTCGAGACGATCGCGAACCGGACGGTTTTGCCGTCGCGCGAAAGTTCGTGACAGACCCGGCCGAGTTGTTGCTGACGGGCGAATTCATTGATCATCGCCATGCACAAGTAGACCTGGAGCCCCTTGGCCCGCAAGGTTTCAAACATCGCGCCGTCGAAGTCGCCCCAGACCTCGAGCTCGGCTCGAAGTTGCTGGAGCTGGTCGATCCGGCGGTCGTTTTTGGCATTCTCGGCGACGGTGTCGCGGATCAGCCGGAACAGCGCTTCGCCGGTATGGGCGGCTTTGTCCGCCGGCGCGGACGGGTCCGCTTTGCCGGGGACATTGCCGAGCAGCGTCACCAGCCGGTCGATTTCGGCCAGCTCGGTGGCGAGGTGGAGTCGCCGGGCGTTTTCCGGCAGTTCGACCGCGGCGATGTGGACGACGCCGAGTTCACGCAGCGCGGTCACCGCCGCCGAGCGGTCGGCGACCGGCATCACCAGTACGATTTTACGCATCGGTACAATCATTAAGCCACCTCCGCGGATTTCTTTTTGGCGATTTTCGAGCGGGCCACCGCTGCGGTGTCCTGGTCGCCGATCTGAATCCGGATGCGGCGGATGTTTTCGCGGCATTCGGGGATCTTGACCTTTTCAAAGAGGTTGACCCGCTGGCTGGTGATTCGGAGCTCAAGCGACAGCAGCCGCTCCTGCTCCTCGATGATCCGTCCGGCCGCCCGCAAGCCCACCGACTCCTTGAGCGCGACCAGCGCTTCGTCGGTGTACCACGGGGTGCCGAGCAGGTCGGGCGCGGCTTCCTCGAAGATCGCTTCGCTGAAAGTCGGCACCATCACCCCGGCGATGTTGAGCTGGCCTTTTTCGACCTTGACCAGCCGCAGCGCGGAGATCATCCACTCCAATGTTGCGGTGTCGCCGAAAAGCGCGATCCAGTCGCGGAGCTCGTTGATCAGCTCTTCGCGGCGGCGGCGGTTCTCCTCCAGCCGCTCGCGGCTCTGCCGGATTTCCAGCTGGAGCTGCTGCTTTTTGAGCTGGAGCGTGGGCAGGAAGCGGCGGTATTGGCGCAGCGCGTCCTGTTGCTTTTTGAGCTCGGTTTTGGTTAATTTGATTTTAGCCATGATCAGTTGCCGCCGTTTGCCGCCTCTTTCGGCCAGTATTCCCGGATCAAGTCGGTTTTGATCCCGACTTCGGCCTGGTCGAAGCATTCTGCCAGGGTTTTCCAGCCGAGGTCGAGCGCCTGTTCCAGCGGGATGTTGACCGAGAGGTCCATCATCCGGGCTTCGAAAAGCTTGCCGTATTTGAGGAGCTTGTTATCCCAGGCGGTCATCATGAAGCCCATCGACTGCTTCTCGAGCGAACTCTTGTAGTCGGCGTAGAGCCGGATCATCGAGTCCATGATCGCGCGGTGGTCGGGACGGGTTTTGCCGTTGACCTGCTGCTTCAAACGCGAGAGCGAGCCGAAGGGCTCGATGCGGCCGTTGCGCAAGTAGAACTGACCCTCGGTGATGTACCCGGTGTTGTCCGGCACCGGGTGGGTCACGTCGTCGCCCG
>CAZRFG010000523.1:0-1958 GCA_964599205.1 uncultured Victivallaceae bacterium | reverse complement strand
CTTCGCGCTTTTTTTTGATTTTTTCTTTTTTTTCAGTTCAGGGTGCTTTGGGGCACGCAGTGCGGCGTTCCGTCCTCCAGCATCATCACCTGCGCTTGCACTTGGTATATCTCCGATAGCACCCCCGGCGTCACCACCTCTTGCGGCCTCCCCGCATAACAAATCCGCCCCCCCTTCATCAACAACAGCAAATCCGCGAACCGCGCCGCCAAATTGACGTCATGCAACACCATCAATACCGTTAATCCCCGCTCCTCTTTCAACTTCCGGATCAACTCCGCCACCTCAAACTGCCCCGCCAAATCAAGAAACGTCGTCGGCTCATCCAATAACAGAACTTCCGGCTCCTGCGCCAGCGCCAGCGCCATCCACACCCGCTGCCGCTCCCCCCCCGACAAACTCCGCACCGGCCGCTGCCGCAACCCGGTCAGCCCGGTCAAATGCAACACCCTCTCCACCACCTCCCGGTCGCGCGCCGTCATCCCCGCCAGCGGCCGCCGGTACGGATACCGCCCGCACCCCGCCAGCTCCTCCACCGTCATCTCCGCCGGAGTATGGTGAAATTGCGACAAGATCGCCAGTTTTTGCGCCAGCTTGCCGGTGTCGTAGCGATGGATCTCTTTGCCGTCCAGCAGCACCTCGCCCGAGCGCGGCGTCAGCAGCCGCCCCAAAACCTTGAGCAACGTCGATTTGCCGCAGCCGTTCGGCCCCAGCAGCGCGGTGATCGTCCCGGTTTCGATCCGGAAATCCACTTCGTCAAGCACGAAATTCCCGCCGTACCCCGCCCGCAATTGTTTCGCATCAAGACTCATATTGATGTCTCCTCAGCAGCCACAAAAAGAACGGCGTCCCCAGCATCGCCATCACACTGCCCACCGGCAGCTCCGCCGGTGCCATCACCAGCCGCCCCGCCGTGTCGCATCCCGCCACCAATATCGCCCCCGCCAGCGCCGACGCCGGGATCGCGTAACGGTTGTCCCCCCCGATCAACATCCGCGCCGCGTGGGGCGCAATCAAACCGACGAACCCGAGCAGCCCCGCCACACTCACCGCCGCCGCCGCCAGCAGCGCCGCCGTCGCGATCGCCGCGAACCGGACTTGCTCGACCCGCATTCCCAGCCCCGCCGCCAGGTCGTCGCCGAGGGCGAGGATGTTGAGCTTGCGCCCCAGCGCCCAGGCCGCGGCCAGCCCGGCGGGAACGTAATAGATGATCAAATCCACCTGACGCCAGGTTTTGGCCGCCAGCGAGCCGATCGTGAAGTCGAGAATGCCCCCCGCCCGCTCGGCGTTGAAAAGCATGATCGCCGAGCTGAACGAACTCAGCATCGCCGACACCGCCACCCCGGCGAGAATCAGCCGTACCGGACTCACCCCCCGCTTCCAGGCGAGACTGTAGATCAAGCCTGCACTGAGGAGCGCCCCCGCAAACGCCGCCGGCACCAGGAGAACGCTCAGCACCGGCAGCGCCAGCATCACCAGCACCCCCGCCAGTCCCGCTCCCGCTGACACCCCGATAATTCCCGGCGCGGCCAATGGATTGCGCATCACGCTTTGGAGCATGCACCCAGACACCGCCAGCGCCGCCCCGGCCAGCATCCCGAGCACGGTGCGCGGCAGCCGGATGTCGGTCAAAATCAGATAATCCATCCGCGGCTTGCCGGTGGCGAGGATTTCTTGCCATTCCGGCAACGTGTGTTTGAGTTCGCCGACCGCGAGGCTGAGTCCCGCCGTCAGCGCCAGCCCCAGCGCCAACAGTGCCAGCACCGCGATTTTGCCGCCCGGAGTTGTCGAGAGTTTGGCCATTTCAGAACTCCCGATCCGGGTAAAGCAGTTTGGCGAGTTTGGCGAACGCCGCCGGGTACTCCGGTCCCGGCATGAAGAGGAAAAGCCCGGGGTCGAGGAAGTGCACCCGGCCGCTCTTCGCCGCCCGCAACTCCCGCCACGCCGGTTGTTCGGCG
>CAZRFG010000522.1:0-1963 GCA_964599205.1 uncultured Victivallaceae bacterium | reverse complement strand
AGGCGCGGTCGCCGGTATAGTAAAAGCCGTTGATAAAACTGCGGCAATTTTCCTCGTCATTGTAGAGGTATTCGGTGAAGAGCCCGATCGGACGGCGGTCGAGCCGGAGGGCAATGCGGCCGATTTCGCCGGGCTTGACGACTTTGCCGTCGTCGTCATGAAGTTCAATCTCCCAGCCGGGCGAGGCAAGGCCGATCGAGCCGGGCTTGACTTTAGCCCCGACCGGGTTGCAGATCATGCAGATGGTTTCGGTCTGGCCGTAGCCTTCGCGAAGCTGAATGCCGGTGCCTTCCTGCCAGATCCGGGCGGTTTCGGTATGAAGCGGCTCGCCGGCGGAGGTGCACTGTTTGAGCTCCTTGAGATCAAACTGGCTCAAGTCGTTGAGGATCAGCATCCGGTAGATGGTCGGCGGGGCGCAGAAACTGGTGACGCCGAAGCGTTCGAGAATCGGCAGCAATTCATCGGCGTGGAATTTGCCGCGGATGTCGTAGGCGATCACGCAAGCGCCGACGATCCACTGGCCGAAGTAATTGCCCCAGAGATTCTTGGCCCAGCCGGTATCGGACACGGTGTAATGCAAATCGTTGGGTCCGAGGCCGTGCCACAGTTCGGCGGTGATGCGGTGCCCGAGCGGGTAGTCGAAGTTGTGCTGGACCATCTTGGGGTATTTGCTGGTGCCGGAGGTGAAGACCAGGACCATCGGCCAGTCGGAGCGCGAACGCATCTGGAACGGCGACTTGACGGCATGGGGGGACAACCGCGGCGTCCTGGCGATTTCGGATTGATAATCGATCCAGTCGGGCCGGGAGCCGTTGACCAGGAGCCGGGAGGTGAGGGTCGGGCAGCGGTCAAAAACTTCGTCGAATTTGGGGGCGTTCTCGGCGTCGGTGATCACCATTTTGAAGCGCCCGAAGTTGACCCGGTACTCGATGTCGCTCGGCATCAGCAAAGTCGGCGACGGACACTGCACCGCGCCGAGCTTGATCAGCGCCAGCGAAAAAATCCACCACTCGGGCAGGCGCGGCAGCATCAGAAAAACCCGGTCGCCACGCATGATGCCGTTTTTGAGCAGGAGATTGGCAGCCTGGTTGGAGAGCATGGCGAGATCGCGGAAGGTGTAGCGCTTTTCCTCTCCGTGCTGGTTGGCCCAAATCATCGCCAGTTTGTTGCGATCGATGGCGGCCCAGCGGTCGATCACGTCATAACCGAAGTTGAAATATTCCGGAGACTCGACCGGGAGCTCCGCGGTCAGTATCGAATCAGCGTCGAAAGCGGGATTTTTCATGGAATCCATCTCATTGTGCATTCGCCTTCGCCGGACCCTGAAGCCCGTGGGCAAACGCGGTTAATTAAAAATGTTTTAATATACACGATGGAATGTTTTTTTCAACCCCGAAGCAGCGTCAAAACAGGACCTTCGCACCGTGCCGCCGCACAGTTGCCGAAGTGGAGCGCGGCCCGGAAATCCGCCGCCCGGAGCGCGAAAACCGGCTCCGGAACCGCAAAAATCACCCCGGAGCCGAGTTCGCGGCCGAGAAACAGCAACTCCTCCGGGGCAAGGTCGTCAATCGCGACCCACAACCGGGCGCGGTCGCCGTGAAGTTCGCGGAACTGCTGGAGTTCACGCCGGAGCGGCGTCACCAGCGTCGCGGCCCGCTCCAGCGTGGCGGGGCCGAAAAACAGCGCGCGGCGATCGGCGACGAAAGTCTTGCCGAGAAAACCATCCACCGCCACCGCGTCGCCGGGAACCGGAGTGAAGACGCGAAGCGGCGACGCGGAATCGTCCCAGACCGCAAAGGGCAAACGGAGATTCTGCCGGAAGACGTGAAAGGTGATCGGGTCGCACGAATCGGCGAAAACCGGCAGCGCCTCGGTCCCGGCGGCGACAAAAGCGGCGGCGAGATCGCTACCGGACGGAAATTCCCGCCACACCGGACGCTCATCGCCGGTGCCGGGGGCCTGC
>CAZRFG010000521.1:0-1968 GCA_964599205.1 uncultured Victivallaceae bacterium | reverse complement strand
TAAACTTTTTCAACTGGAAAATTATTTTTTTTTTGAGCCGCCTTTTGGCGGCTCTTGTCATTTTCTGACGCATGCTGACGTATGGAATTACAAGAATATATTCCCATCATTGGATATTCTCTGGATTGGCGGGATTGTTAATAATAATTCAGAGGCGTAGAATGAAAACAGGAAAATTACTGGGATTAAATCATGGCGGCCAGACAAGCCGCCGGCGGCCGGACCGGTCGCGGATCTTGATAAAGAAAAGAGGTGAGCCCATGAATCTGATTCTGTATGGCCCGATCCTGGGGAAAATTCGCCGCGAGAAAATGATCAAGGCGGAAATCGTTGCCCGCAATCTCGGTATTTCGGCGGCGACCTATTCCCGGATCGAGACTGGCCGCTGCAGTGCAAGCTACGAGCGGGTCGAGGCCATTTGCGATGAGCTCGGCATTTCGCCGGGGCAGTTGAATGAATTGATCGTCCAGGCCCGTCCGATACATTAGGCAGAAAAGGAGTAAGAAAGCGGATAACGATGAAACAAAAAATATAAAAAAACGATGGTTGCGGCTGCCGGACGTCGCCAACATCCTGCAGGTCAGCCGGCGGACCGTGGAACGCCTGTGTCATGCCGGAAAATTGCGGTATGAGAAAGTGAACCACTTAATCCGGATTACCGAAGAAGATTTGAAACAATTTGAGATGTCCGTTCACCGGGGTGGGAGCCAGTGAATTATATCGCCCAAATGAATGGATTTTGGCGCTGGCGTCGGGAGCATACGCTCCCCGCGTCGGCGCAGCTGTTGTGGTACACATTGACGATCGAGCAAAACCATTGCCTTTGGGCCGAAGAATTCGAGATTTCCACGAATGTGCTGCGCCATGAAATGGGAGACGTTTCCGTCAATACCTTTCGACGGGCTCGCACCGCTCTGGTGCGGGCCGGCCTGCTGCAAACGACAATGGCGACGAAAGGGGGAGAACTTTCCCGGTTTCGTCTGACGCAACTGTATCGTGAAAAGAAAAAATCGCCGACGAACCCGTCATCGGACCCGTCATCAGACCCATCCGCGGACCGGTCCGATGCGGCAAAGCTCCCGTCAGATCAGGTCGGAGCCGCGGTCAAAAACCCTAAAACCCCAAAACTCATAAACAACGAGGTTGTACCCAAGGAGGGAGAACAAAATGGCAGAAGTGTCGGAAGTCGACTGGCAAGCGATGCTGGACCGGTTCCGAAAATACGCCCGGGAAGCGCCGTCGGCGCCGGTCGATCCCGATCCCGCCCCGGTCCCACCGATTGGCAGCGGGAACAGGAGCACGGACTGTGAAGTCGAGAGTGAAGCGGCCCGACTGGAAGCTTGCGGCGTTTTCGCCCGCTATCACGACGCCACGTTCGAAGTTATCGAGGCCCGGGGCGTGCCTGCCGAACTCCGCAGCCAGGTCGACGCCGTGCGCAGCTACGCCGACGCGATCGACGCGAACGTTCGGCTCGGCAATGGCTTGCTGCTGCGGGGGCCGGTGGGGACGATGAAAACCACGCTGGCCGTGGCGGTACTGCAATGTTGGCTGCGCCGCGGCGGCTCGGCCCGTTTTCTGACCATGCCGTCGCTCGTCGACAACATCTTTTCGGCGAAAGCAGTGTCCCAGGACAAATGGCGTCAATTCGAAAAGCAGCTGCAGGAAGCGCCGCTCATCGTGCTCGACGACCTCGGCGCGGAGGGGGCGAGCGGATGGCCGCTCACGAAAGTCGACGCCATCATCGCCGAACGCTACAACCGCCGGTGCGCGACCGTCATCACCACGAACCTCGCCAGTGCTGCGATGCGCAACCGCTATACCGACCGGATGATCGACCGGCTGCGGTCCACCTGCCAGGTCATCACCTGCAACACCCCGGTGAGTTTACGCCAGCCGCCACTTTCGTCTGACGCAAGCTAAACCCTTTGACTATCAGGGTTTGCAGCGATATAATATAGTCGTAAGGTT
>CAZRFG010000520.1:0-1975 GCA_964599205.1 uncultured Victivallaceae bacterium | reverse complement strand
TCAGGCTGACCAGCTGCCCGGCGAGTTCTAGCATAGCGGTTTCGTTTTCCAGGACTTTGATCCCGACATTCTCCAGCGCCAGGGCGACCGCCGCGCCATCGTACCAGTGGTCATGGTTGCCGAGCACCGCATAAACGCCGTATTTGGCCCGCAGCGGCCGGAGCAATTCGGCAATCGCCGACGGCGCGGCATTTCTGCTTTTCCAGTCGTAACGCTCACCGATGAAATCGCCGGGCAGCACGATTAAATCGGGTTCTTCGCGGTTGGTGATTTCGACGATTCGCCGTGTCCGCTCCAGCTCCGGCTCGCTGTTCGGCTGGTGCAAATCCGCCAATATCGCAATTTTGAAGCCATTGAGCGAATCTTCCCAGCGGTCAAGTTCAAGTGTCCGCCGTGAAACCGTGACCATCGCCGGTTCCCAGATGAACGCCCGGCAATACAACAACAGCAGCAAGACAACAACGACCGCGGCGGCGGCGATCCATTTGAGAAAAGGTTTCTTCATCACTTTCCGAGCGAAGAATCCGGTTGCGGTCTCGCCGCGCGGGACTCGAAGCTTTAGTTGTATTCATCATGCCTGCGACCGGAGGCCGGAACCCAAGCGCCGTTCACAAGCGGCGATATCAATGCGACAATATAGCACTTTTCCGGTAATAAGCAACTTGCACTTTGCCGGTTTGACGTTATGGTAACGGTATGAAACTCTTTTGGCGACAATTTCAGTCATTGGTTCAGCGAGTCGGGTCGCTCTTTGGCTCAGAGGAGTTTTTTATCCTTTTGATTGAATCTTGCCATGGCGAGGGCGACTTGGCCTATCCGGTGGCCGCGATCGATGCCGACGCGGTCGAACGCAGCCGCCGCCGGGGACGGCTGTCGAGTCATGACGCGGGAATTCTCCTCCATTACCTCAACGAAGGCTCCCGGGCGCTCGGCATCGTCGATGAAGAGGGGTTGCTGCAAGCCTGGTCGATCATTTCCCATGGCCGCGATTTCAGCAAATCCGACATTTTTATTCCGGCCGGTCCGCTCGGATACGTTCACGACACCCAGGTCAGCCGGCTGTTCCGCGGCAAGGGGAGGGGGGAAGCGCTCAACCGGGCGGTGGCGCGCACCCTCGGCAAAGATGAGAAACTGCTGGCGCTGGTTCGCGGCTCCAATCATGCCGCCCTCAAAGCATGGAAAAAATGCGGCGCCAGTCCGATCCTCCGGATCAACTGCCGCCGCTCTCTGCTCAACCACTGGTACGGCAAGTAGTCGAGCCGGTTGCATTCGTAATCAGCTCAGCCGTCAGAAGAAACTGGTCGGCGAGGGATTGAAGTATTCGTAGTTTTTCTTGGCGAACTTCTGGAGTCCGGCGGCGGTGACCTGATTGAAGGGGTACTTGATCACCACCCAGGTGGCGTCTTCGCTGGCCAGCGGCTGGGGCGAGAACGAGCCTTCGTAATACTTGTCGATCATCATCGCCACTTTTTTGTCGCGGAAGTCGATCGCCATGATCGTCCACATCCGGACGCCGCGCTCGTCAAGCTGAAGCGCGAGGTCGTAGGTGTCCGGCTGGTCGGCGCGCGGCAGCAGCTTGATGTCCTTGACGTTCTTGGAGCTGAAGAACTGGTTGGTGTTGATCCACACCTTTTTGCCGTCAAAAGTCGAAATTTCCGCTTCCAGGTCCCCGGCGCGGGGATAATCGACGATCTGGAACAGCGTCAGCACATATTTGGGTTTATATTCCTCGCCCCAGGTCGATTTGTTGGTTTCGGGATTCATCGAATCTTTCCAGGCGTCGCTGATCGCTTCGCAACCGGCGACACCGAGCAGCAGCACCGCGGCGGCACTGATCATGAGCATTTTACGCAAAAACATTTCGGACATCCTCCCTGCATTCAATAATGCCATAATATAAACCCCGTCGCCGCAAATAGCAAGCTGTTTTGCCGAAAGTCGCCGGATTTTGCCGCCGGGACTTGGAAAATAAAAG
>CAZRFG010000519.1:0-2008 GCA_964599205.1 uncultured Victivallaceae bacterium | reverse complement strand
TTTCATTCAGGACGTGGTGATGCCGATCCGCAACAAGCCGCTCGATCCGGTCACCCACATGCGGTGGCTCCGGTGTTCGATCGTCGGGGTGGCGCTCTTCGGCTTCACCTTCAGCATGCTTTTTCCGCTCCGGGACTTTATTCTGATGTATTTCGCGCTGACCGGGGCGATCTATCTCGGCGGCGCCGGGGCGGTGATCCTCGGCGGGTTGTACTGGAAGCGCGGCACCACCGCCGCCGCCTGGACGGCGATGATCACCGGCACCACGCTCGGCTTCGGCGGCATCCTGATCCAGCAGTTGTGGACGCCTTATTTGTGTCCGCTGCTGCTGACGGTTTTTGCCGACACCCCGTGGCTGGAGCTTAACCAGGATAAGTTCCCGGTCAACGGGCAGATCATTTTCTTCTTTGCGATGCTCTCCTCGCTGCTGAGCTACATCCTGGTTTCGCTCATGGGGCCGCGTCAGGTTTTCGACATGGATAAGATGCTTCATCGCGGTCAGTACGCAGTTCGCGACGACCTCGCCGCCGGGGACAAGGAACCGGTCAAACGCCGCCGGACACTGGGGACTTTGATCGGGATCACTCCGGAATTCAGCAAGTTCGAGCGGTTCGTGTCCTACTCCACCTTCAGCTGGTCGATGAGCTGGTGGGGCATCTTTCTCCTCGGCACCATCCTCAGCCTCACCACCAACTGGATCACCGACGAAGTCTGGTCCGGCTTCTGGTGGGTCAAACTGGTGCCGTTCTCGGTGGTGCTCGGCACCGGGTGCACGATCTGGATCATGACCGGCGGCATCCGTGACGCTTTCAGGCTCTTCCGCGATCTACGGCAGAAACGATTTGATGAAAATGACGACGGAACAGTTCATAACGGCACCAAACCCGCAAATACGACTGATGAAATATAACGTTGCTGCAATCTATAAATTTAAGAAAAAGGCACTTACTGCAAAAAAGTATGAGCGAAGGTTAATTATTACTGCTCACGACACTGGCAGGCAGCTCAAAAAATGAATTTAAAAACAGGAAAACTTTAGTAATAAACCCCTTTTTGCCAACGTTTGTGCAATAGCAAAGGAGCAGCATATGAATCTAAATAAAAGTCCGGAAATAAGTTGGTCGCTGATGCACCCGACGCCTTTGAATGTCGAATACATGGCGGAGGTAATTGACAAGGCCGCTGCTTACGAGGTGAAAAGTTTTGAAATTTGCGGGCAATGTCATCATCCGCTGGGAGGTTTGGACGGATTGCTGTTGTATGAAAAGTATCCGGCGGTCAGTGCCGGTTTGGAGCGGGATAAAATCATTGTGAACCGCGAAAATTTGAGCACAATTCTGCGGCTGGCGCACGCCTCCGGCCGCCCGGTATTGTACTGGCACCGCGAGATCATGGTTCCGCCGGGGTTGGTTGTCGCCGAGCCCGGCTTGCTGGATGACAATGGCGAATTCGATCTGTTGGGCGAGGCGTTTGAGCGGTTGCTTCTCTATAAGCTGGATGGGGCGTTGTCGGCGGTGCCTGAACTCGACGGGGTGGTTTTAACCCTGACCGAAGCTGATTTTTCCGTCATTCACAACTCATCACCTGATCGTTATCCCCCGGCGGAGGTTGTGGCGAAAATTGTTCGGATTTTCGCCGCCGAACTGGGGCGTCGGGGCAAACGTTTTGTCTTGCGGTCGTTTGGCTCGATTGCCCGCGACTACGAAGATATTCTCGCCGGTGCGGCGCTGGCGGCTCAAGAATATAAATTTGAGATCGAAACCAAAATTACGCCTTATGATTTTGTGCCGTTTCTGCCTACCAATCCATTTTTACGCCAGGTTCCTGGCACGACTATTTCCGCCGAATGCGATTCCCTGGGAGAATTTCTGGGGGCCGGATACCTGCCGTCCGCCAATGTCGCCAACATTCTCCGCTATGTGCATGAAGGCCGTGCCAAAGGAGTTGACCGATATGCGATTCGTCTGGACCGGGTCGGTAATTCGATTTTTAAAACCTATGAATTGAA
>CAZRFG010000518.1:0-2009 GCA_964599205.1 uncultured Victivallaceae bacterium | reverse complement strand
GCGCGGATGTTGCGTCCTTCGCGGCCGATGATCCGGCCCTTGAGCTCGGCGCTCGGCAGCGGAAGGGTCGCGGTGGTGCGCTCGTAGGTGCAGTCCGACGAATAGCGCTGGATCGCGTAGGTGAGGATCCGGCGGGCTTCCTTTTCGGACTTTTCGCGGGCTTCGTCGAGCGCGTTGCGGACCACGATGCCGGCTTCGTTCTTGACTTCGTTCTTGAGTTTTTCGAGCAGCATTTCACGGGCGGTTTCACGGTCGAGGCCGGCCACCCGTTCGAGTTCGGTGATCTGCTGCGAGATGTTTTTCTGAAGTTCGGTTTCGCGGTTGGTGAGCCGTTCGCGGACGGTTTCGAGATCCTTTTCCTGTTTCTCGATGGTCTTGATTTTGGAGTCGAGCGACTCGGCGCGTTTGTCGAGGGTCTCTTCGCGCTGGGCCAGCCGGCGCTCGTTGTTGCCCTGTTCGCGGCGGCGTTCCTTGAGCTCGGCTTCGCACTCTTCGCGCATTTTGATCACTTCGCTCTTGGCGCTGACCCGGGCTTCGCGCAAAATGTGCTCGGCGTCACGCTCGGCGTCGGAACGGATTTTTTCGGCGTCGCGACCGGCCGCGCCTTTCTGCAGCCGCTGAATCCAATTGCTGATAAACAGCCCGACCGCTATCCCCACGACCACGGCAATCGCGCCGAAGCCGACCAATTCTGCCAGTTTTTCCATCGCTTCTTTCCTTTTTGTTTCTTATCTCAAAAATCATCCGTTAAAGTTCACGTGATGAAAATCAAGCGTTTGTTGTTCGGTCACTCCGAAATCCATCCGGCGGTCGTGCGCGGCTTGCGCCAGCGCTTCGTCCGCAAGTTGAACCTGATAAAAGACGCCGCAAACCGGCGACTTCACCTCCGCCAGCAGCCGGTCGTAAAACCCGCCGCCCCTTCCCAACCGGCTGCCGGTGCGGTCAAAAGCCACCCCGGGAACCAGATATAAAGTTTTTTCCATCAACACTCCGGCCGGCGGTGCCGGACACTCCGGTCCGGGCTCGGCCATGCCGAATTTGCCCGGCCGCAAATCGCGGACCGGGTCGCCGATTTCGGCGAATTCATACTCGCCGCGCGCCGCGTCGAAGCGCGGCAGCAAAAAATGCTTGCCGGGCTCGGCGGCGAGCTCGAGGAGCGACGGCTCCTCGGCGTCGGCGGCGTAGAGTGCGATCCACTCACACTTGCGCCATGCCGCCAGCTCGCGAATCCGTTGCCGGATAGACGCGTCGGCGGCACTTTTATTTTGAGCGGCGAACTCCCGGCGCAGAGCGCGGAAGTGCTGCCGCGACGTTTTTTTATCAGCCTTGCTCACGGCAGCTCTTCCAATAAGCGAGCCGCTCGCAGATTTTGCTTTCGTATCCGATCCCCTGCGGCTGGTAGTAGCTTTTGGGAACCGCGAGGTAATCCTGAACGGCGAAACCGCCGTGGTCGTGGGGATACAAATAGCCTTTGCCGTGGCCGGCCGCCTTGCCGCCCGCGGAGTGGCGGTCGCGCAAGTGGAGCGGCACCGGCTGGACCCGGTCGTTGGCGACGTCGTCGAGCGCGGCCGAAATGGCGACGCAGGAGGCGTTGCTCTTGGGCGCGGTGGCGCAGTAGGTCACCGCCTGGGAGAGAATCAGCTGGGCCTCGGGCAAACCGACGTAATCGACCGCCTGGGTCGCCGCCACCGCCAGCACCAGCGCGCGGGGATCGGCGTTGCCGACGTCCTCGGAGGCGAAAATCATGATCCGGCGGGCGATGAAGCGGATATCTTCGCCGGCGTGGAGCATTTTGGCGAGGTAGTAGATCGCCGCGTCGGGATCGCTGCCGCGCATGCTTTTGATAAAGGCGCTGATCGAGTCGTAATGGTTGTCGTCGTCGTAATTGATCATTTTGCGCTGGATTGAGCTCTCCGCCTCGGCCAGGCCGATCCGGATTGCGCCGTCCTCGGAAACGGGCGTGGTAAGCACCGCGATTTCAAAGGCGTCGAGCGAACGCCGGGCGCCGC
>CAZRFG010000517.1:0-2013 GCA_964599205.1 uncultured Victivallaceae bacterium | reverse complement strand
ACCGCCATCCCCGACCTTCAGAAAGACGTCAACGCCGAAGCCCGGCTGCGGCACGGTCTGGCGATCAACATGACTTTCTTCGACGGCCACGTCGATTCCCGCCGGGTCTACGGCCGCAACGGCCAGGTTTCGACCGACCCCGAATTCTATGAACTGTGCACCGGCCGGGTGCCGTAGGAGAACGCGTCAAAGTGAGGACTCTGTTCCGGCAATTGCTTGCGGCGGTTATGCTCGGCTGCGCCGCGGTCGGCGCGGCCGCTGAAATCGAGGATCTCGGGGTCGGCGGGCAATCCGCCGAAGTCCGTAGCGTGACCGCATTTCGCGGCGCGGACGGACGGCGGCGGATCATCACCCGGCTGCAGGACCGCGGCCCGGCAGGTTCGCTCCTGGTCACCGACGTCGAGAGCGGCGAGTCGAAACAGTTCACCAATCCCCCGGAAGTCCGCCAGGGCGACTCCTTCGGCTCGATCCTGACTTCCAAGGAGCTGTATCTCTACGACCAGACCGGCGGCCGGTTGCTCGCCTTTGACCACCGCGCCGGGGTCACCCGCAGCCTGGGCCGGCCGGACCCGGCGGTCCAGCACTTCATGTGTTACTTTGAAGACCGCGACGGCACCGTCTGGATGGGCGGCTTCCCGCAGGCGACGCTGACCTCATATTCGCCCGCCGCCGGCACCTTCCGGCGGCACGGCCGGCTGGATCAGGAGGAAAAATACCTCTTTTTCATCGGCGGCGACGACGACGGCTGGCTCTACTGCGGCATCGGCACCGCCCGCGCCAACCTGGTCGCCTTCAATCCCCAGACCGGCGAACGCCGCGACGTGCTCCCCGAAGAGCTCCGCAAACCGGGCCAGCACGCGGTCACGGTGATCACCGGCGCCGACGGCTGCATCTACGCCTCCTGCGGCAAATTCATCGGCAAATATCGCGGCGGCAAGCTCGTCGAGGAGGTCAAAACGATTCCCGAAGCGCGTTACGACCGCGCCGCCCGTTCCTTCAGTCCGAATGGCCGCCGCTATGACTTCGGCGACGGCTCAGCGGTCACCGCGGTCAATGTCGACGACCGGCTGATTTCGATGCGCGAAGCGGATGGACGAGAACGCAACTTCCGCTTTGACTTCGCCTCCGGCGGGCTCAGCCTCACCAGCCTCGGCGCGGGGCCGGACGGCAAAGTCTACGGCTCGACCTCGCACCCGCTGCGCTTCATCGAAGTCGACGTCCCCGGCGGCGGCAAAGTGATCGACCGCGGCGGCCTGACCACCGGCGGCAACCTCTGCGCGATCGACTCAGACGGCGAACGGCTCTACGCCAGCGAATACGCCGGCGGCCGGATGTGGGAGATGGACAAAACAAGACCGCTCCTCCTGACCTGGAAACCGGTCCTCTTCAATGGCGGCCCCGAAGCGCTGGAGAAAACCGCCCAAGCTCAAGGCGGCAAATTGCGCCGCCTCGCCTCGCCCCCGGTGCTCTACGGCATCGCCGACGGCGAAGACAGCAAATTCACCTTCAAAATCAGCAATCCAGAAACCGGCAAACGCTATCTCAACATCCAATTCTACGGTCACCCCGATTACGGCCCGGCGACGGTCGAATTCGGGGGTGAAAAGCGCAGGATCGAGCTCACCGGTGACGACCGTCCGGCCCCGATGCTGACTTTCGGCCCGATCGAGGCGGCGGCGCGGGACTATGCGTTCACGGTCGTCCCCGAAGCCGGCCGTACCGGCAAAGCGATGTTCGGAGTGATGGCGGCTTCGCTCGATCCCGCGCCCCGGCCGGACCAGGCGCTCAAGCTCAATCCGCGGATCGTCGCGCGCTGGCCCGACCTGATCACCCGGCCGCGGACGATTCTGATCCATCCCGACGGCCGCTCGATCGTGATGAGCGGGTTTGCCAACTACGGCCTCACCGGCGGCGGCTTCGGCATCTACGACCGCATCACCGGCAAGCAGCGCGAGATTACCGGCTGGCTGCCGGGCCACAGCTGCATCGCGCTGGCAGCGCTGCCCGACGGCG
>CAZRFG010000516.1:0-2015 GCA_964599205.1 uncultured Victivallaceae bacterium | reverse complement strand
ACAAGAGGGCTCCGCGCCCTCTTGACTCTGCGCAAGGGCGCGGCCCTTGACCGGGGTACTTGGGATCAGCCTCAGCCGTGGCCTCGCGTCCGCGGTTCCGGCCTTGTCGAATCAACGCCGCGACGCGGCAAAGGGGGGCGCATGTTCTTCTTCTGGATCGGCGTGATGTATGCCGGTGCGTTGGCCGCCGGACTGAGCTTCGGCAAAAGCTTCCGGCGTTTCCTCTTTGGCCTCCTGACCACCCTGATTGCAACGCTGCCGTTCATTTTCTTCAACGCCGCCGATCCGTTGGTCGGAAAAAAATTGCTTTTTGCCGCTTATGAGCGACAAATCATTTCCAGTGGCGGTGCGGAATTTCTCAAGCTCGGTTTTATTAACTCACAAATGGTTTCGACCGAGACGCTGTGGTTCCTGATCGGCGTAATCACCGTGCCCGCTTTCTGGTTCTTTTTGCTCGCTTTCAACTGCCGCAAAAGTTCCGCATCAATCCGGATGGCGATCGCCTCGACTTTGCTGGCCGGGGTGGTTTTCAGCCTCGGAACTTGCTTCGGCAGTGCTGCTTTTGCAACCTTGATCCAATTGTTCCGGCGGCAGCCGGGAGTTGATTTCCAAGTTGCCGGTATCGTGGCGGCAATCATTTTGGCCGGGCTGCTGCTGATCGGCTGGACCGTCTGGCTCTTCCGCCGCGAACGCAATGACCGGAAGTTGCCGCTGAAAGCCGCGGGATTTTTTGCTGTGATCTTTGCCGGTTTCTGGCTGCTGGCGCTGCTGGTTGCTTTTCCCTACGGGTTCCTGATGCTGGCGCGGGCTGAAAAAGCGAAAATCAAGCCGTGGCGGATGGAATATACCGCTCCGCCGGAAATTCAAATTGAACTCGACCGGATTGAAGCTTACCGGAAAACGCATCGCGGTCTTGAACTTCCGGGTGACAGCGTTTACCGCTGGGCGAGGGAAGTGCCGCCGGACGGCAAGCGGTATGGTGATTTGATTTCCGAGCGGGATCGCGAGTATACGCTGGCCCAGTTTGACACGCCGGAGATGGCGGAGTTTCTCGCCGCCAACCGGCGCGCGGTGGAGATTCTCCGGTCGCCGGATGTTTTGTGTGCCCCGGCGCTGAATACGGCGCGTTCCTATGCGCGGATTTGCCATGGCCGGGCGGCGTTGTACCGGGTTACCGGGCAGATGGACAAGATTTTGCCGGAACTGTCGAAGATCACCCCGCTTGACGCGGATATTTTGTGTGATTTGCCGATGTCGTTTGCGCAAAGCACCCGGCAGGCAATCAGGAATATCCAGATGGCGGGGCTGATCCAGTTCGGTCCGGACGGTTCGGACTATGCGCCGGTTTACCGTCGGGAGTTGGAGCGAATTCAAGCGTTGCCGTTGCGGTCGCCGCATGACGGCGGATTTGCGATGCGGGAACTACAGGGGGCATTGCGGTTTTTCATCGGCATTGGGCCGCAGCGAAGAAGTTCGTTGTTGAATATTCTTTATGCGGCTCCGGCGGCGGCATACTGGGCGATTATGCTGGATCAAGCGTTGACTTGGGCGAAAGATTTCGAGAGTTTCAGGAATGCCGGGCCGTACGGGAAGATGCCGACGGAGAAATTTCGTAGCATGCTGGTGCGGAGTGAGGCGATGCGGAGTTTGCTGACCACTGGATTGGCGTTGAAGACGTACCGGTCGGAGAAGGGGGCGTATCCGGATGGGTTGGCGGAGTTGGTGCCGGGGTATCTGGCGCGGTTGCCGAGGAGTCCGGTGAGCGGGGAAGTTTTGAGTTACGAGAAGGCTGGGGGTGGGTTCAATTTGAGCGTGCCGGATATGGCGGAGCATTATTCATGGAGCGGGGCGTATTCCGTATTCTGAAAAAGCGCCGCAGGCTCAAAAAAGCGCGCAGCGCCAAAAAAAAGCGCGCAGCGCCAATCCCGCCCTCCGTCGCACGGAGGCGTGGTCCAGCGGCGAAACGCTGGTCGCTCGCTCAAAAGCGAGCGAAGTGAAGCGACAGCGCTCCCCCC
>CAZRFG010000515.1:0-2019 GCA_964599205.1 uncultured Victivallaceae bacterium | reverse complement strand
AGCTCAGAGAGGCGGAACGAGTTCCGCCGCTGAGCCCGGTCCGAGCGGAGGACGCGACCGCGTCCGGAGCGACCGGCCGCGCCAGCGTCCACGCTTGACACGATAATCTACACTTTTCCTCCGTGCCTCCGTGCCTCCGTGCGAAACCTTCTCCCAGTGCCGGGGCCTGCTTCGCTCAATCGCGCGTGACACTTCGCTTCGCTGGTGTCACACTTGTTTTGCTCCCGCAGAGTGGTGTCGGCTTTGCCGACTTCAGGGGGGGCGCTACGCTTAACTTCGCTCGCTTTTGAGCGAGCGACCAGCGTTTCGCCGCTGGACCACGCCTCCGTGCGACGGAGGGCGGACGCAAGCTGCGCTTGCTCTTTTTTAGGCGCTTCGCGCTTTTTTTGAGCCTGCGGCGCTTTTTTTATTTTTTTCAGAAGGGCGGCAGCGCGAGGTAGTACTCCGGATCTTTCGCCGGAAACCCCGCAAACGGCCGGTACCCCGGATACGGCACCGGCTGCTTCGACAATATCACCGGCCGCTCCCGCCGCACAAACTCCTCCATCACCCGCGAATAATCACCGTAAATTTGATCCCCCCAGTTCACAAACACCCGATGCGGATCCACCCCGTTCGGCGCCAGCAACACCGCATACAGCCCGTCTCCAGTCAGATTGAGCCGCCCCCGCCCCCTCAGCGGCTCCGGCAACGCCTCCAGCACCGCCCGGAACCGCACCGTGTAACGCGCCTCCGACGGCGTCAGCAACATCCCCCGCAACCCCGCCAGATCCACCCGCTGCCGGTACGGCATGGTCACCAACCGGTCATACCCGGTATACAGCCTGATTCCCGCCGTAATCACCGGCCCCGCCAGCAGAAATGCGATCGCCGCTGCCCGGACGCTCTTCCGGAGTACCGGTGTCCGCCAGATTTCATCGAGGGCAAGCACATAAACCCCCATCATCGGCACCGCCGCCCAATACAAATGCCGTACGCACGGCACCGGGTGATACTGATGGTATGACGCCAGCCCGATCACCGCCAGCGTCGCGAAGTTGAGGTACTTGCCCTCTTTTTTGTGCCAAAGCTGCCGGAGCGAGTAGAGAAAGAAGCCGAAAGTGACCCAGGGAAACACCGTGAAGCCGCTCCCGAGCGGAATGAAACTGTCGAAAATCCGGCCCCAGTCGTTGCCGCCGCTGCGATTCCCGGCGAAGTTCAGCGGAAAGCGGATGCACTGGATATAATAATCCTGCCATGCCCCGGCCGCGGTGAGGTAAATCGCGTAAACCGCCAGCACCGCGCCGGTGCCGGCAAGATAGAGTCCGAGTTCGCGGAGTGCGTTCAGGAAGGGCGGTCGGATGGCGACGTATTTGATGCCGAGGGCGATCACCCCCGCCGCCAGCAGCACCGCGCCGCAGGGCTGGCGCAAGCCGAAAGCGAGTCCCGCCATCACTCCCGCCCCGATCAGGTCGGCGGAGCGGTTGCGGTCAAAGTAGCGGCGGAAAAAGAGTCCGGCAAGGAGCATGGTCAGCATCGCCGGAACCGAGCTCCAGGGGTGCATGGTGACACCGAGGAAAGGGGCGAGCGTCCAGTAGAGGGCGAGGAGGAGCCACTGGAAAACCGTCGAGAGGTAGGGCCGGAACAGACGGTCGAGGACGACGGCGGCGAGGGCGTAGAAAAGGACGGTTTCGAGTTTGAGGAAAAGGAGTTCGGAGCCGAAGAGGCGGAGCGGCAGCGCCTGGACAAAGGGGATCAGGATGCCGTATTGGCTGAAGGTGTCGCGGAAAAGGGCTTTGCCGTCGGCGACGTCGGCGGCGGCTTTGAACATGATGCCGTCGTGGTGGAAGTCGATCCCGAGCGGGGCGAAAGCGCCGAACCAGAGGGCGGTCACTGCGAAGATGAGGGCCGGACGGCGGAGATTGCGTAAGGTTGTCGGGTCGATTTTCAATTGTAGTGCCGATCCATTGTAATATGGTCAAGGGCAGTGCCCTTGCGCGGAGTCAAGAGGGCGCGGAGCCCTCTTGCGGTGTGCGAGGC
>CAZRFG010000514.1:0-2020 GCA_964599205.1 uncultured Victivallaceae bacterium | reverse complement strand
GACGGCGAACCAGCTGAGAAAAATTCGCCCACCCGGGGTGCGGGCGAAACCGGCGCTCATGGTGTAGTTATCGACCTCCGGCCAATACCGGCAGGGCACTGGAGATATAATTTTCGGCGGGTTCATCGCCAATGCGGCGTCCTGGGTCAAAATTCTGGTCAACTCTTTGCTGCGCAATCTTTCGACGTCGAGATTCATTTTTTTTCTCCTTGTATGGTATTTTGCAGCAGCCGCGAGCAGCCGCTTTTGAGTAGACCAGTGTCGGAGCCGAGGGCGGCCATCCGAAAGCCCCGCGTCACGAAAGGGGCGGGGGATTGGCCGGGTTTGAGCAACAAACCGGCCAGCTTGCGATATCGGAAGCAAGCGTCTAGCACCTGCTGTTCGGCATGTTTGATCAAGGGATTTTCCCAGTCGCCGAAGCAGCCGAGGTTAGAACTTAGATCAGAGTGACCGATAAAGAGGCCATCGACCCCGCCGAGTTCGGCAATCGAGTCCGCAAGCTCTACACTTTCGCGATTTTCGATCTGGATGATCAGGGCAAGGTCCCGGTTGGCCCCGGCATGGTATTCCGCAAAGCCGCCGCCAAAGCCCGCCGCCCGGCAGGACGAAGTCAGTCCGCGTCCGCCTTGAGGCGGATAGTACATGCGGTCGATGCACAGCCGGACGTCTTCGAGCGTTTTGACGCCGGGAACCATGATCCCGCCGGCGCCGAAATCGAGCACCCTCCCGAGCAACGGCGAATTCACCTGCGGCACCCTGACGATCGGGCACACCCGGGAACCGGACAAACTCCTCAGGGCATGCAGCATGAAATCTTCGCCTCCGAGCCCATGTTCACCGTCCAGCAGCAGCCAGTCAAACCCGGCGCAGGCAGCGATTTCCGCCGCTATGACCGCCCCGGATGATATCCAGAGTCCGCGCAGGAGTGGTTGATTCCGGTTCAGGTAATTTACCATGATTGACACCTTTTCAATGCTTGGTTGAGTTTTCGATAGGTGAGTTCTTTCAGCGGCATTGCATTGCCGGTATTGAGGAAAAAATCATTACCCCGCTCAAAATAACCCATCCGCTCGCGCAATACCGTTTTCCAGAGCATGTTGCGGAGATAATGAAGATCGATGCGGCGGCGAAAATCATCATCTGGTTTACCGTAAGCATCGAGCAATTCGTCCATGAATGGAGGCTCATGGAAGCACCACAAGATGCCAATGTCGTCTGCCGGATCGCCCGCAACCGCATCGTCCCAGTCGATCAGAGCGCCTATCCGGTCAGGTTCACCGAGGATGTTCCAGAACGCCGGGTCGCGATGAACCAGACGGCCCGACTCCGGCTCCGGAATTTGCTCCAGCAACCCCCGGATGGTCTGGGTATTGAAATCGAGCCGTTCCAGATGCTCATCAAGACTGCAAAGAAAATAGTCACGATATTTCCTGTAAATTCCGCATAATTGCTTCCGCTTGAGCATCTCGGTATCGATAAAACCGTAGCCGTCGAGGCGGATCGAATGGAGGCGTTTTAGGATGCTCCCCAACTGGCGGGCGATTTTCGGATGATTCAATTTGCCCTGTCGGTTGATCTGCTCGAGGTTCGGATATGGAATCCGCTCTAGCAACTGCCAGCGACACGGCACTTGCCGCATGGAAATATCGCAACCGTACACCTGCGGCGTCGGCACCCCGGCCTTGCGCGCCAAGTCCATCAGGGCGGTTTCGGCAAGCATATATTCATCGTCTGGCGAAGTGTCCGCCCGGAAAAGCATGGCTTGGCCGTCAAGACGCAGATCATAGGCATAATGGTTGCCGTCGCAATTGAGCGGCCGAATTTCCGCGGCGTCCGGAAAAATCAGGCGGATTAGGTGCTCGATACCGGCAGCCGAGTATTTGTCCTTGAACAGGTTTTCCATCGAACTGTCGCACTTGCGGTAATAAATGTTGTAACGCATTATCTCACAACGGCGCAATATGCGCTTCAATCAGTTTTTTGAATTGACCGGCATCCTGCCCACGAATAGCCCGGAGCA
>CAZRFG010000513.1:0-2035 GCA_964599205.1 uncultured Victivallaceae bacterium | reverse complement strand
GCTGCTTGCCCTGGAATTTGGCGAAGCCGCCGACGATCGCCTTGTCGTCGCGGAAGCGGCGGTCACCGGAGAGCTCGATGAAGTCGCTGAAGATCCGCTCGATATAGTCAAGCGTATACGGCCGCTCGGGGTGGCGGGCGAGCTGGACCCGCTGCCACGGGGTGAGGGTCGAATAGATATCCTTCATGGTCTCGTTGAGCCGCGCGGTCAGCGCCTCGACTTCGCTGGAAACGTCGATTTTGTTGCTCTCGCTGAATTGGTGAAGCTCCTGGAGCTTCTTCTTGAGCTCGACAATCGGTTTTTCAAATTCCAAATAGACTTCCGGCATGTTTGCTTCCTTGTTGTTCAACTCCAATCCGTGGTCAGCCGCGCCGCCGGCTCATGCCGGACGGGCGCGGAAAACCGGCGCGAACGCGCTGCAACCTAAATTCGCCGCGCGCCGCGCGTCATCCGGGGCCGGTCCTGCGACCGCCCCTCAATTGATCTCGACCGGAGTACCGGCCGGGACGATCAGGAAAAGTTCTTCGACCTCACGGTTGCGCATCCGGATGCAACCGTTGCTGAGCGAACGCGTGACGCTGTCTTCGTGAGGGGTGCCGTGAATGCCGTACCCCTCGGGGGCGGCGGCGGAGCCGGGGGCGGCGACCAGGCGCATCCAGCGGCTGCCGAGTTCGTTGCCGGGTTCGCCGGCGCGGATCATTTTGCCCTCGGGGGCGCGGTAGTCGGGGTTCTCGATTTTTTCGCCGATGGTGAATTTGCCGGCCGGGGTGCGGCCGAGGCGGCCGATGCCGATGTCGTAGACGGCGAAGAGTTCCTGGGCGGCATAGACCTTGATCAGGCGCGACTCCTTGTTGATTTCGAGCTGCCAGTTGGGGTTGCCGATGCGGATTTTCTGTCCGGTTTTGATCATGTCGGCGGATTTGAGGTTGTTGAGTTTGAGCAGCGCGTCGACGGTGGTGTTGTGTTTGCGGGCGATTTTGAAGAGGGTGTCGCCGGCCTGGACTTTGTAGAATTCGTCGCTGCCGCCGGAGCCGGCGCTGAAATAGAGTTTGACATTGGCGCGGGTCAGGAGTTTGGCGACGTCGCGGTACTGCTGGGAGTCATTGGTGAGCTGTTTCAGCAAGCTTTTGGCGGCGTCGCGGGCCTGCGCGTATTTGCCGGCTTTGAGCAGGGATTCCACTTTGGCGCTTTCGGTTTTGACGAAGCCGGGCTCGATGCCGTCGGGGGCGATCACCGGTTCGTCGCGGGGGGGATCGCTGGGGTGGGGTTTGCCTTTGACCGGTTCGGAAGTAACCGGCGGGGTGACTTCGACTTCGGTTTTGGGGGCATCGACTTTCTCGGTATCGCCGATCACGGTGTCGTTGCCGGATTTGGGTGCGGTGGTTTCCGCCGGTTTGGCGGTGGCGGTTTCGGTGGCGGGCACGATGGTTTCCGGGGCCGGGGTGACGCCGACGCTTTCGCTGCCGTTCTGGGCGGCGGCGGCGGTTTTCTCCGATTTGGGAACGACCAGGTAGATGATGCCGGCGGTCACCAGGGCGATGACCACAAAAATGGCGACGGTCCGGGGCCATTTGGAGCCGTCGGACGCTTTGGAATCCTGATAGTCGAGGTTATAGGACTGTTTACTCATTGCAATTCTCCCTGATCCACGCTATTATAATATAGAACGGCAAAAGGGATTTGACAAATGGAAGTTATTCGAAAATGTTTAAAGAAATGATTCATCGCCTGGAAGGCGTCAGTATTGAGCTGCCGGAACGGGAAATTCTGGCTCGGCTGGGGTATGACTGGAAGCGGAACGAGTTGAACGGCGAGATGCGCCGGAAGTTGAAAGTGGCGATGAGCGAGGATTTTGCCTTGTGTCGGCCGCATGGGGTAGGGGGGGTGTTTGGGATTGAGTCGGCGCGCAAGGGGGAGGTGGAATTGGCGGGTGGGGGAACCTTTTTCGGCCGTGAATTTGCGGTGCGTTGCGGGGATGGGGTGGGGTTGTGGCTGGGGGCGGTGACGGTGGGGGACGGGCTCGGGCGTCGGGTGA
>CAZRFG010000512.1:0-2044 GCA_964599205.1 uncultured Victivallaceae bacterium | reverse complement strand
GGCGAAACCCTGCCCCTTGCGGGCGGATCCGCCTTTGACGGCCGCGGCCGGAGCATCCCCGGCGGATGCATCATGCCGGGCGGCTACGGCGAAAAAGGGATTTGACCCGGCTTGCCGGGTAAACTCAGTCGGCGGTGACTTTTTTCTGCAGAAAGATGACTTTGGCAAAGGTGGTTGAGCCGCGACGTTTGGCGGCGGCGCGACACTCGGCGCAGCCGCAGTCGGCGCGGTGGGTCTCGCCGATTACCACCGCGTCGGCATGGAGTTGTTCCGCCCGGCGGCGGACGGCGCGGAACAGCGCCTGATTGGAATCGCCGAAAAAATCATCCTCCCCGGCGACTTCATCGCGCCGGATTTCGCGGTAGACGGTACGCGACCACTCATCCTCGGCATAAAAAATCTGCAACTGCCGCGAAGCCGCATCCGCGGCGGACGCTCCCGACTGACATCCGGCAAAAAACAGCATCGCCGAAAAAGCGGCACCGATCATAAACTTCATCATATCCCGTCACCATTCTTTCATCCCGACTTTTTGCGGGGATAACGGTAATATACGAACCGAACTTCGCTTGTCAAATCCAGCCCTGCGAAAAGCGATGGAAAAAAATTCTTGCCGCCGGAAGTTGCAAAATGGAAAAATCGAATTAGGGTATTAGTCGACCCGGCTGAGTTTTCGACGCCATTGGCTCTCCGTCGCGCCGGGAACCGAACTCGCAATCACCTGCGGAAGAAATCCATGATGAACGCAAAAAAGTCTGCCGCCGGACGGATGCTGATCAAAGCCGCCGCCGCGATCCTCTTCGGCCTCGGCTGTCTGATGTTGTTTTGCCCCTCCTGGTTTTGCCCAAACGGGATTGCTCCGGCATGGCCGGCAAAACGGTACGAGTTTCAGGATCCGGGTCCGGTCGATCCGGCGCAAGCCGATCCGATGCTGGTGATTCAATTCCACCCCGGCGTGGAATTGATGTCGCTGGTTTTTCGTTTAGCCGGCAATGATGAATTCAACCGCTGCGGGCTTCCCGGCTACGACCGCCGCGTACGCGATCACTTCGCCCCTTTTGAGAACCATCCGGCGGTTCGCCTCGCGACGGAATTCCGGCGCGGAAACCAGGTCGGGTATGACGCCGTAAGTTCCTTTGCCGTCAATCTCACGGATGTCAATTCACCGGAACTTGCCGCCCCCGACCAGCTCGACCGGCGCTGGCCACGGGATCGGATGCCGGAGTTTCTCTCCGCGTTGAGGGATTTCGTCAAAACAAGCGACTTCAACCGCTTCATCGCCGAAGAGCGGAAATTCTACGATTCATATTTGCATCGGACCGGAAGATTGGTCGCGCCGACCGGCATCGGCAACTGGGCCGAAAAGAACTTCGGAAAGCACCGGGACCGGACATTCGTAGTCGTTCCCGCCCTGCTCAATGGTCCCAACAACTATGGCGCCGGCACCAAAACCGGAACCGGCGAAATCTTTTTCGCGATCATCGGCATTGATCCCGAATATGACCGGCCGGCAAGGAAATCCGGCACGATCGGCCTGGTTGTCCACGAATTGATGCACTCCTTTGTCAATCCGATGGTGGATCGCCATTACCCCGAAATGCAACCGGCGGCGGAGCGAATGTTCCCGATGGTCAAAGTGCGGATGCAAAAACAGGGCTACAACAATCCCCGTACCATGATGTACGAATCGTTCGTCCGCGCGGCGACGGCGATCTATTTCCTCGACACCTTCGGCAAAGCGGCGTTCGAGCGCGAGGTCAAAAAACAACAGGAGCTCGGCTTCACCTGGATGAACGAACTCACCGCGTGCATCATCGAAGAACGGCGCATACACCCGGACGCCTGGCAATTCGAGAAAGGGTTCCCCGCCGGGATCGAGATGTTGAAGGCCTGGCAACCGTCCCCGCAATAAAAAGGAATCAATCCGCGATCCGGATGTCGAACTGATTCAAAGGCTCGGTGCGCCAGGCAAGGTGGCGGGTCGAGGGACTGATCGCAAAGAGCGGTGAGAAGGTCCGCACCTTGATCGTTTTGAGGTCGGGCG
>CAZRFG010000511.1:0-2061 GCA_964599205.1 uncultured Victivallaceae bacterium | reverse complement strand
CCACAAGAGGGCTTCGCGCCCTCTTGACTCCGCGCAAGGGCGCGGCCCTTGACCGGGGTACTTGGAACGTCGCCCTTGACCGGGTAACGGGGGGATTTTTCGCAGGGTCCGGATCAACGCCGCCAGCGGGCGGCAACAGATATAAGGTGGCAATTATGAAGCATTCGATGGAGTACCGGGTACCCTACGCCGACACCGACCAGATGGGCGTGGTCTATTATGCCAATTACCTCGAATATTTCGAACGCAGCCGGACCGAAATGCTCCGCTCGATCGGACTGCCCTACAGCGAACTCGAAAAAATGGGCTTCTTTTTGCCCGTCTCCGAAGCCTATTGCAAATACCACAGCTCGGCCCATTACGACGAGTTGCTGACCTTCAGCTCCTGGGTCAAGGAAGCCAAAGGCGTCCGGCTGGTGGTCGTCAGTGAAGTCCGCTTCGGCGAAAAAGTCCTCGCCACCGGCTTCGTCACCCTCGCCTGCGTCAATCGCGAACAGAAATTGTCGCGCCTCCCGGCCCTGCTGATCGAGAAGTGCGCGGCCTTGACCGAACCCGGGGAGGAGCAAAAATGAGCAACTGGATCGACAGCAAAAGCCTCTATCCCTTGACCTTCTCCCCGATCTACCAGTCGCGGATCTGGGGCGGAAATCGGATGCACGACGTCCTCGGCCGCGAAGTTCCCGCCGAACTCGCCCCGGTCGGCGAATCCTGGGAGCTCTCCGACCGCGACGACGCGATGAGCACGGTTGCCGCCGGACCGCTCGCCGGCAAGACCTTCCGCGACATCCTCAACCACTACGGCACCCACTTGACCGGCGGCAAAGTTTCGCCGCGCAAGCCCTTTCCGCTGCTGGTAAAGTTGATCGACGCCGGTGAACGGCTTTCGCTTCAGGTCCACCCCGACGAGAGCTCCTGCGCCCGCCTCGGCGGCGGGGCCGAGCCGAAAACCGAAATGTGGTATATCATCTCCGCCGCCAAAGATGCCAAAATCCTCGCCGGATTGAGCCCGCGCGCCACCAAAGTCCAGTTGCGCGACCGCCTCAACTCGGCCGAAGTCGAGCACCTGATGCAGGTCTATCCGTCGATCGACGGCGACGCCTATTTCATTCCCTCCGGCACCCTCCACGCCATCGGCGCCGGCAACCTGATCCTGGAAATCCAGCAGAGCAGCGACACCACCTACCGCGTCAGCGACTGGGGCCGGGTCGACGCCGACGGCAACAGCCGCGAACTCCATGTCGAAAAGGGGATGGCTTCGATCAACTTCACCAACCGCACCACGCCCCGGATTTCCGGGGTTTCGGACGCGGTCTCGCACAACCGGAAGTTCCCGATCGTCCGCAACTGCCGCTATTTCGCGGTCGACGATCTGCGGCTCCGCGACATCTGGTTCGACGACACCGCAGCGTCGGGCAGCTGTCACTTGATCAGCGCGATCAACCGGCCGGTGCGGCTCGGGCGCGCCCTCAATGCGGGCGGCGACGGCACTTCGACCGAGCTCGCTCCCGGCGAGACCGCGCTGGTGCCGTTCTGCTACGGCGCGTACGAAATCCAGCCGCTCAAGCCCGGCGGCGAAACCAAAGTTTTGAAAACCTCGCTTTGATTCAAATTCGGAATTAACCACGATGCAGCAATTTCAACTGATGTCCGAACTTTCCGCCTTTCTGGCCGGAAAGTATCCGTCGTTTCCCAAAGATACGGTGATCGCTCCCGAGCGCACCCCGGCCGATATGGCGGGTGACCTGACCATCAACTGCTTCCGCTTCGGCAAACTCTGCGGCGGCAACCCGATGGCGGCGGCGGCGGAAGTCGCTTCCTTCCTCGCCGGCCACCCCGATGTCGAAGCGGCGGCGGCGGTCAAGGCGTTCGTCAACGTGACTTTGCGTCCCGGCGCGGCGCACCGGGCTTCGCTGGGCGACATCGCCCGGCTTTTTGAACTCGGCAAATTCGCCGAAGGCGACCGCAAACGGATCCTGATCGAATACTCCGCCCCCAACACCAACAAGCCGCAGCACCTCGGGCACGTCCGCAACAACACGCTCGGCATGTCGCTCGGCTCGC
>CAZRFG010000510.1:0-2068 GCA_964599205.1 uncultured Victivallaceae bacterium | reverse complement strand
CTTGCGGTTGAACTCGTCCCAGGTGATTTCGGAACGGAAGGAGTCGGTGCGGCTCGGCTCGATCAGCGAATATTCCCGCCAGGTCACATGGCGCGCGTCCAGCTCCTGCGGATTGAGTTCGACCAGCGCGACGTCATTCCCGTAAGCCCGCGCGTTCTCCTCCAGAATCTCCGTAATCGGCATCACAAGCCCCCCGTTGTTTTCAAAATCCTATTACAATACCATCTCATTCGGGATTGTCAAGAAAGTCCGCGATTTTTGCCGCCAAACGCGCTGGCGCGGCGAACCGGGCCCCGCGGCGAACCGGGGCAAGGGACTCAAAGGACCTTGCCCGCCGGAGCGGCTTGCCGGGTGCAGTTGCCGCCCTGCCATCTCGGCGGACTCCGGGTCGTGTCCTTTGAGTCGTTTGCGTCTTTTCCGTCCTTTTCCCCGAATCGCGGATGGATGCGCCGGAACGTCGGACGAAAAGCGGGCAAAATAGTTTTGCAATGGACTCCCTGTCTTGAATAATAGGCGGAGCGGATGTATTTTTACCGGATGAAACCGAATCTCACGCAAAGAGGACAGGAATCCATGGAAACGATCAAGCTCTGGAACCGCAAAGAGAGCGCCGGCACCGGGAATCCGGCCGACGACTTCGAACCGTACTTCGAAACCTACCTGCTCGACAATTCGCGCCCGCCGCGCGGCGCGGTCGTGGTCTGCCCCGGCGGCGGCTACTCCAATCGCGCCCCGCACGAGGCGGCGCCGATCGCGCAGAAATTCAACGAGCTGGGCTTCCACGCCTTCGTCGTGCATTACCGGGTGGCGCCCTACCGCTTCCCGGCGCCGCAGCGCGACATCTTCCGCGCGGTCAGGCTGATCCGCAGCCGGGCGGCGGAGTGGGGCGTCGATCCGGCGCAGATCGCGGTGCTCGGCTTCTCGGCCGGAGGGCACCTGACCGCCAGCTCGGGGACGCTGTTCCACGAAGTCAACGCCGACGCCGGAGACGCCGCCGACGCCTTCCCGCAGCGCCCCGACGCGATCCTCCCCTGCTACGCGGTGATCGCGTTCAAGGGCTGGGGGCACCTCGGCAGCGGCCAGAACCTGCTCGGCGACAAGCTCGACGCACAGTCGGAACATTTTTCGCTCGAAAAACGGGTCACCCCGGACACCCCGCCGGCCTTCCTCTGGCACACCGCGACGGACCAGGCGGTCCCGGTGCGCAACTCGATCGAGTTCGCCACGGCGTGCTGGAAGAACGGCGTCAAGGCGGAGCTCCACGTCTTCCCGGAGGGGCCGCACGGCATCGGGCTGGCGAAGGACTACCCCGACGCGCAGCGCTGGCCGGAACTCGCCGCGAAATTCCTCACAACGACCTGCGGTTTTACCGCGCGGACATGACAGGGAGGGGCTGACGCGATGTTGCATGACTACTCGATGTACCTGGTTTTCGTCCTTCCCGGAATCCTGCTCGGGCTCTGGGCCACGTTCAAGACGAGGACAACGTTCGAACGCTACTCGCACGAGATGAGTTCACGGGGAATCACCGGGGCGCAGGCGGCAGCCCGGCTGCTGGAGGGCGCCGGGATCCATGACGTGCAGATCGAGGAGGTGGACGGCTTCCTCTCCGACCACTACGATCCCGCCGCCCGGGTGCTGCGGCTTTCGCCCGGCGTCTACCGCTCGGCCTCGATCGCCGCGATCGGGGTGGCCTGTCACGAGGCGGGCCACGCCATCCAGCACGCGACCGGGCACGGCGCGCTCGGGCTGCGCAGTTCCCTCGTTCCGGTGGTCAACATCGCCAGCCCCGGCGCGTACCTGTTCTTTTTTGTCGGCTTTTTCTTCAGCCTGCCGCCGCTGATCTGGCTGGGGATCATCTGCTTCGCCATGGCGGTGCTGTTCTCGCTGGTCACGCTGCCGGTCGAATACGACGCGAGCGAACGGGCCAAGAAGCTGATGGTTTCGGCGGGAATCGTCACGCAGGAAGAGGCGCGGGGAGCTGCCGAAGTGCTCTCGGCGGCCTTCCTCACCTATGTCGCCGCCGCGGTCACCGCGCTCCTGACGCTGCTTTATTATCTCTATCGCG